>CANNKG010000118.1 GCA_947505105.1 Methylococcaceae bacterium
AAAACGTAGTCAAACATGTACAGGCAGTACTTTAATAACAACAACGTGTAAGGTCACTTACACATTATTACGACGTGCGGCGGTGCTGAGGGGTAACAAAACCCCTCCGCTCCGCTCCGCGCATTACGACTTACTAGGGGCAAAACGTGAACAAGACAATTTTAACTCAAGGTGTATTTGCAGCACTGCTGCTCGCCAGCACTCTGACTGTTGCAGAGGAATATCCTGCAACGAATTATGAACCAAAAGTTCTTTTTCATGACGGCGCAGCAAATGAATCTGCGAAGAAAAGTCAACCCGCACCTAAGGCTATTCAGCCTCTTGCGAGCGTTGCATCAAGTGCAAAAGCACCTGCTTCAACGAGCAGTGCACCTGCGGCAACCGCTGAAAAAGCACCTGAATCAGATAATTCAATCTTACTTTTAGGTTTATTGGCTGTCGGAGGCTTCTTTTTCTACAAGAGCAAATCAAAATGCGGTGCTAAATCACACGATGGCCAAAAATCTCACGGCGGCGAAGCGGGTGGTTTAACAGGTGTAGCGCGCTATTTGAGACAATTAGACGCCTCTGCTGGAACCAGCGTAACCAAATATTTGAATAAAAAAGATGCTGAAGCTCAAGCACAAGCCGATGCCGAAGCTGCAGCACGTGCAGCTGCCGCAGAAGCAACCGGTGTTGCAAAATATCTTAAAGATCATGCTAACGATCCAAAAGCGACGGTTGCAGCAAGCGGAAGCACTGGCGTAGCCAAGTATTTGCGTGATCGCGGCTAACTTTCTATATATTAAGTAGATCACAGAATCCGCTGTTAATTCATTAGGCTAGAAAACCCCAAGTTGGAATTTCAAGCAGAATATAGAGTTTTTCAGCGGATTTATCTTAAATTCCCAAGCTCCGCACCACATTTTAATAGCTGCATTAACCTGCAATTTTATTAAAACCCGTGGCTATGCGGTTTTTTTTTAAATTTAACTTTCTAAGGTGCCCAACATGGCAAAAACGTTATTAGAACAACTCAGAGAAATGACTGTCGTGGTAGCCGACACTGGCGATATCCAGGCTATTGAAACCTTTAAACCGCGTGACGCGACCACCAACCCTTCTTTAATTACCGCCGCTGCGCAAATGCCACAGTATCAAAGTATCGTCGATGATACCTTGAAAGGCGCGCGTGCTAGCTTAGGCGCTGCAGCATCAGCAACTGAAGTCGCTTCACTGGCATTTGAGCGTTTGGCAGTGTCTTTCGGTCTTAAAATTCTTGAAATCATTCCGGGTCGCGTCTCTACTGAAGTTGACGCGCGCCTGTCATTCGATATCAATGCGACCATTGCTAAAGGCCGTGAGATCATCGCGCAATACAAAGAAAACGGAATTTCACCGGAACGCGTTCTGATCAAAATCGCCGCTACTTGGGAAGGTATTCAAGCTGCAGCGGTACTCGAAAAAGAAGGTATTCATTGTAACCTGACCTTGTTGTTCGGTTTGCATCAAGCAATTGCTTGCGCTGAAAACGGTATTACTTTAATTTCACCGTTTGTAGGTCGTATTCTGGACTGGTACAAAAAAGATAGCGGTCGCGATTCCTATGCGCCAGCAGAAGATCCAGGCGTCTTGTCAGTGACTGAAATCTACAACTACTACAAGAAATTCGCTTATAACACTGAAGTCATGGGCGCCAGCTTCCGTAACATCGGTGAAATCACTGAATTGGCAGGTTCAGATTTATTGACCATTGCACCATCATTACTGGCTGAGTTACAAGCAGCCGAAGGTGAATTGCCACGTAAATTAGATCCAGCGAAAGCTGCAAACTTGGATATCGAAAAGTTGAGTATCGACAAAAATACTTTTGATCGTATGCATGGCTTAAACCGCATGGCGACCGAAAAGCTTGCGGAAGGTATCGATGGCTTCACCAAAGCACTTATTACTTTGGAAGAACTGCTCGCTGCACGCTTAGCCACTTTAGAAGGCTAATATCTGGAAACCATCGCCAGCTTGAAGCTTCTCTGGCGATGGTTACCTAATCTTTCAATCAATTCCCTGACAAAGTTTCCATATTAAGCATTTGTTGTTCAAGTCGTTCCAACTTGTGCCAACGATTAATCATCATACAAAACAGTTCAGCCGTTTTTTCAGTATCATACAAAGCCGAATGTGCTTGATTATTATCCCATTCCACCCCCGCCGTCTGCGCTATCTTTGCTAAAACCGTCTGTTGGTATATCAAGCCGCCCAGCGTTGCGGTGTCAAAAGTGCTAAAAGGATGAAAAGGGCTGCGCTTAATCTGACAACGTTGAATGGCCGCATTTAAAAAACTGATGTCAAATGCTGGATTGTGGCCGACTAAAATGGCACGCGAACAATCATTCCGCTTAACCGCTGCTTTAATAGGTGTGAATATTTTGTCTAAAGCATCTTTTTCTTCGACGGCCATCCGAAATGGATGATAAGGATCAATCCCATTAAATTTAAGCGCCGCAATATCGAGTTCGGAATTCTTGAAAGGAATAATGTTACTGGCATAACGCTCAGTAATAACTAACTCATTTTGTTCATCAAGTTCAACGATAACAGCAGCAATTTCCAATAAAGGATTTTTTTTAGGATTAAACCCGGCGGTTTCAATATCAACAACGACAGGGAGGTAACCTCGGAATCGTTTCCCCATCGGGTTATGATTAGCTTGCATGAATTTTCGTTAAGTTAAATAAAAGCATCTGGTAGTGGTCGATGATTGTTTCAGTTTATGATATGTTACGTCAATTGAGATAAATAACAAAAATATAATACCTAATTTGAGAGGAGTAACAATGCCGCAGAATAAAACTGTTACCTTACTAGCAACCAGCGTTTGTCTGTTAAGCCTGCTAAACGGGTGCGCCATGTCCACCAGAGATCAACGTGACCCATTGGAAAGTTGGAATCGAGAGGTACAGACTTTTAACGATAAACTTGATACCTATGCATTAAAACCGGTTGCAGAAGGTTATCAATTCATTATGCCCGCGTTTGCCGACACAGCAGTAACTAATTTTTTCAATAATATTAACGATATAGGCGTCACTATCAATGATTTTCTACAATTTAAATTTGAGCAAAGTGGCATGGATGGTGCACGATTCTTAGTCAACTCTATCGCAGGCGTTGGCGGATTTATTGATGTGGCCGAAAAAATCGACCTCCCAAAACATGACGAAGATTTTGATCAAACTTTGGGGGTATGGGGTGTTCCAGTCGGACCTTATGTAGTACTTCCCTTATTTGGTCCAAGTTCACCAAGAGGCATCGGTGGTAAAATTGGAGATGCTGCAATGAACCCGATTGCCTATGTTGATAACGGTATTATCACGGGCGCGCTAGCAGCGGTTAAAGTGATCGATAAACGCGCCGACAATCTGAGCACAGAAAAAATTGCCACGGAAGCCTCTCTCGACCGTTATGACTTTTTCAAAAACGCATATTTTCAGCAACGCCAATTCTTGGTGAACGACGGCAAAGTCGCCGATGACGATAATATTGATATTGATGATATGGATCCTGACAAAATAGCCCCCATTAATCCATAAATTTTAGTTTTCCAGACATACTATTAATGAAAATTATCATTCTTGGCGCCGGAACAGCAGGATCAGGAGTTGCCGGCGCATTGGCGAGCGAAGAGAATCAGATTACCGTTATCGATTTTAAGCCTCAATTGCTGGAAGTTCTGAAAGAAAAATTCAAAATTACCACTATTGTCGGTAATGCCGCCCACCCAAGAGTACTCGAACAGGCTGGCGTTAAAGATGCCGATATGGTGATCGCCGTCACTGATCGAGACGAAACCAATATGCTGGCCTGCTTGATCATCAGTAAGCTATACAGTCGCCCAAAAACCATCGCCAGAGTTAGGGCGGTGGAGTATCTCAATAATCCAAAACTGTTCTCCTCACAGGGAATACCGGTCGATATTGTGATCAGCCCCGAACAAATCGTGATGGAATCCATACGCAATTTGGTCCGTTATCCGGGGGCGTCACATATTTCCAATTTTGCTAATGGACTCGTTAAGTTATTTTCAGTGAAGGCGGTTGCGAATGGCCTACTCACCGATCAAAAAATCAACGATTTAAAAAGCCGTCTCTGTGATCGTAAAATTCGAGTGGTGGCGATTTTTCGACAAGGTAAACCGATGATCGTTAATGGTGATGCGATCATCCGAGCGGACGATGAAGTTTTTTTTGTCGCCCCGAGCAAAGATGTGCACGCTATACTAAAAGAGTTACACAAACTCGAAGCACCGATTAAACGTATCATCATCGCAGGCGGTGGTCACATCGGAAAACGTCTGGCGCTGGCGTTGGAAAAAAATTACCATGTCAAAGTTATTGAAAAAGATATTATCCGTGCCAAAAAGATTGCTAACGATCTCAAAGACACGCTGGTGCTTCAGGGCGACTGTGCTGACGAAGCACTGCTACTTGATGAATCGATTAGCAGTACCGATTTATTTTGCTCAGTCACCGAACATGACGGCGTAAATATTATTTCAGCATCATTAGCGAAAAGCTTAGGCGCAAGAAAGGCAATCTGCCTGCTCAATCAAAGCTCATATAACCGTTTAATACCTGCGACCGGCATTGACGTCGCCGTCCTACCGAATCAAGAAACCTTGGGCTTTATTCTAAAACATATCCGCCACGGGGATGTTGCCCAAGTAAATTCGCTGTGTGGAGGGACTGCCGAGGCGATTGAAGCCGTCGCCCATCTCCACAGTGGTACAGAGTCTGTTGTTGGAAATCTGGTCAAATCCATTGATTTTCCTCCAGGCATTGTCCTAGGCGCGTTAATTCGTAATCAACAAGTCATCACGGTACACCATGACACCGTATTTGAAGAAGGTGATCATGTTGTAATGTTCGCGATTGATAAGAAACTGGTTAATGTCATTGAAAATTACTTCCAGGCCGTCTAAGGCTGATAATCTCCAAGTCTTAACCAACGGCCATCGAAACCATTGAGATTATCTAATGGTGTGTTTTATTCAATTCGGCACCCACTAAAATAACTTGTTATGAATGCAATCTATACACTGATCCATATTTTTGGCCTATTGATTATGGGCTTTAGCGGCTTGATGGTTACCTGCCTGCTGACTGCCTTTTTCGCTGGAGATGGCGCTCTTGAGGCCTTTACCGACGCTACTCTGATCACTTTTCTAACCGGCGCGCTGATGTTTGTGCCGACGCTGCGCACCCCCAAAACGGTATCGAGACAATCAGGTTTTCTTCTGGTCGCGATCACCTGGAGCCTCTCACCTATTTTCTGCACACTCCCACTGATGTTGCAGATGCCCGAACTCAGTTTTATTGATGCTTATTTCGAAACGGCCTCAGCGCTCACCACCACTGGCGCCACCATTTTTTCAGGCATTGATCAACTACCGATGGCGATCAATCTGTGGCGCCACGAACTCAACTGGATTGCTGGCATGGGCATTATTATCTTTGCGGTTGCCATCTTGCCAATTTTGGGTATCGGTGGGATGCAGCTGTATGTGGCTGAATCTCCAGGTACGGTTAAAGAATCCGATCTACCGCCACGTATCGCCCAAACCGCCAAAGCCTTGTGGATGGTTTATGCTGGAATTACCGTTGCCTGCATCCTTGCCTTAAAACTAGCTGGAATGAACTGGTTCGATGCCATTTGTCATGCGTTTGCCGCCATGAGTCTGGGCGGGATGTCCACGCATGATATCAGTGTTGGTTTTTTCGACTCAGTAGCGATTGAAGCAGTTCTGACCATTTTTCAATTAGTTGCCGCGATCAATTTTGCAACGCATTTCATTGCCATCAAAAAGCTTTCTTTAATCCCGTATAATCGGGATATGGAAGCAAAATCTTTTCTACTCTTGATTTTAGGTAGTTGTCTTATCTGTTCTTTCGTATTACTAAACGCAGGCACCTATCCGGATTTCACAACTGCGTTTCGACATGTATCGTTTAACCTTGTCACGATCGCAACCGATTGCGGCTTTTCGACTCAAGACTTTAATCGCTGGCCGATATTTGTGCCAATGTGGATGTTATTTTTAAGCTGCGTCTCGGCATCATCAGGTTCAACTGGTGGCGGGATCCGGATGATCCGCACCATCATTCTCCTCAAACAAGCTCGTCTGGAATTATTCAAATTTATTCACCCCGCCGCCATCAGACTCATGAAAATCGACGATACCGTGATCAGTCGAACCATCATCACCTCGGTGACCGGCTTTATCTTTTTGTATTTTATGAGTGTGGTGATTCTGGTGTTTATATTGCTCCTGAGCGGCCTGGATTTTATGACGGCGTTCTCGGCCATTATTGCTTGTTTCAATAATGCCGGCCCAGGCTTAAGCCAAGTTGGCCCCGCCAGTAATTATTCAGTGCTTTCCGATTTTCAAACCAGTGTCTGCATCTTTGCGATGATTTTAGGCCGAGTTCAAATCTTTTCGATTATCATTTTATTCGTGCCAGAATTCTGGAGAAAATAACCATGAATTTTTCTAAATTATTGCCGGGTGTCCTTGGCATTTTAATAATGTCAGCCTGTTCCAAAGAAGCAACTATTCAAAAATTCGACGGTCAAGCCCAAGGAACCACCTATCACATCAGTTTTTGGTCGACCTCAAACCTCGGTACGCAACAGATCAAACCATTGGTCGAACAGGATTTTGCGGCAATCGACAAATTGTTATCCAATTACCGCAAGGACTCCACCATCGAGACTTTCAATAGCCAAGAGAACTCCGAAAGCCAGAAAGTCGGCGCTGAAATCGTTTCCCTGGTTAAAATTGCAGCCACAGTGCATCAAGCCAGTGCCGGATGTTATGACCTGACAATCAAACCCTTATTCGACCTGTGGGGATTTAGAGGCGAATCACTCAATATTCCGGAAGCATCGGCGATTCAGAAAGGCCTGTCGCAAATCGGCATGCACAAACTTGAAATCGTCGACAATACCCATCTCCGTAAACAGCAAGCCGATTTAAAAACTGATTTGTCATCGATTGCTCAAGGCTATAGTGTCGAGCGAATCAGTAAACTACTGGAACAGCAAGGAATCGAGAATTACTTAGTTGAAATCGGCGGTGAGCTTAAAACTTTAGGCCACAAACCGAATTCAGAAGCGTGGCGTATTGCGATCGAAAAACCACTGCCCGACACGAAACAAACTATTCAAAAAGTCATTTCGTTACCCAAAGACAACCCCATGGCGGTGATGACTTCCGGCACCTATCGACATTATTTCGATAAGGACGGCAAAGTGTACAGTCATATTTTGGATGCACGAACCGGTCGCCCAGTTGAGCATAACCTAGTGTCGGTGACGGTCATGCACGCCAACCCCTCCGTTGCTGACGCATGGTCAACGGCCCTACTCTGCCTAGGTCCAGACGCTGGTTTAAAAGCTGCCAATGAACAAAAACTCAACGCATTGTTTATCGTGCAACAAAACGGCGAATTAATTGAAAGCCGGAGCGAAGCTTTGCAGAATTCTAATGAATTTATTATTCGCTAACTCATTTACTTCACTATCGACTCACTATGTCTTTAAAAGCCTTTAGTATTAATATTCTTTCACGATGGGGAGATTGGTCACTCAAGCATCCCTTATTAGTTCTGCTTCTCATTGGACTGCTGGCTTATGGCGGAGTCGAATACATCGCCAATAACTTGAGCATCAATACCGATACCACAGAGATGATTGCGCCAGACGCACCATTTCAACAAAATCGGCGCAATTTTGAAAATGCCTTCAATCAGGACGTACATACGCTATTAGTGGTCGTCGAATCCGATACCCCGGAATTGACTAAAACGGCGACGCGTAGATTAAGTCGACTGTTAAGCTCAAATAAAGAGGTAATCAGCACGGTTTATGTCCCCAACGATAATGAATTTTTCCAAAAAAATGGCCTGCTTTATCTGGATATCCCGGAACTGGAAAGCCTTTCGCAAACCTTATCCGAAGCCCAGCCTTTTATCGGTCGAATTGCTCAAGAGCCCAATTTAAAGGGCTTTTTCAGTATTTTTGAAGATGCCCTGATTTCCCCAGACAAAACGCAAGATCTGCCGATTGATTTGGCCTCATTAATCGATAAAGTCACCCTGGTGCTGCATAAAACCATTAATGGCGAAAATGCCCTGTTTTCCTGGGAAAAATTGATTGCGAAGAATACCTTGACTGGCAATCATTCCAAAAAGGGTTTTATCCTGGTCGGACCGAAATTTAATTACGCCCAGATCCGTCCCGCCGAAGGGGCTATTGAAGCGATTCGTAGCGCGACCCTTAAAATTCAGGACCCAAAACTGCCAGTCGTCAATGTGTCGATTACCGGAGAAGCAGGGCTTGAAGACGATGAATTGCTCGGCATGAGCTCAGGCACCTTTAATGCGAGTATTTTTTCAATCGTGCTGGTATGTGCAATCTTACTGGTAGCCTATCGTTCGTTTTTGCTGATGATCGCAACCTTTATCACCTTGTCACTCGGCATGGTGTTCTGTGGAGTATTTGCGGCAGCTTCGGTAAAAGACCTCAACTTGATTTCAGTCGCCTTTGCGGTCTCGAATATTGGTCTCGGCGTCGAGTATGCCATTCATTTCTGTTTACGTTACCGCGACAACTTACTGCACCATATCCAGCCAGAACGTGCCTTGCGCAGCACCTTAACCAGCACTAGCCCGTCGCTTATTTTATGCGCGGGTACAACCGCCATCGGCCTCTACGCCTTTATCCCAACCGACTACCAGGGAGTCTCGGAACTCGGCTTACTGGCAGGCACCAGCTTGTTTATCTGTTTAGCGGTGACCTTAACCGCTCTGCCGGTATTGCTCAAACTGATTCCAGCCTCGCTCAGCAACGCGATTGCCAACAACGACACTGCCAAACATTCGCCGCTAAGCGCCTTCTCGGAGCATATGGCAACCATGACCTTGCATTATGCAAAACCAATTGCAATCGGCACCGGGGTTCTGACCCTGATTTCGATTCTGCTGGTGTTCAAGGTCAAAACCGATTTTAATCCGATTAATCTACGTGATCCCAATACCGAATCGGTCATTGCCTTTAAAGAATTGATCAAGGATTCCGAAACCTCGCCGATGACGCTGACAATTCTGGCGAAAACCGAACAGCAAGCTAAAGAACTTCAGCAGCAACTTGCCAAAATCCCGACCGTCGATAAAACCATCAGCCTCTATGATTTTATTCCGACCGAACAAGACGCTAAATTGGCGATTATCGAAGAAATTTCTATGCTGCTCGGTTCTGAAGGGCAAGGATTTCCGCCGCTTAAATACGATGTCGATCCGACTGACAGCATTAAACATCTAATAAAATCGATCAAAACAACTTTACCCACTAAAACTGATTCGCATGAAATCAGCGCCTTGAACGCCTTCCAGCAAACACTCGAAGATTTACTCCTCGAATTAAACACGCGCCTTGAACCGGATCGCCGCCTCTTTATCGAAACCACCCAAACCGCTCTATTAGGCACCTTGCCGAAAGTCATGAACGATCTGGTCGGCGGTTTAAATCCCAAAGAAGTGACGCTCGAACAGCTTCCTCCTGATTTACGAGAACGCTGGCTGAGCAACAGCGGTTGGCATCGCGTGCAAATTTTCCCAAAATACGACCTGAACGATTTAACCAATCTTGAGCAATTCATTACCGAAGTTCAATCCGTATATCCTGAAACCACCGACTTGCCGATTATGTATTGGGAATCCATGAAAGAAGTTATCGGCGCGTTCCAAACGGCCATTGTGATTGCGCTGATCACCATCGCGACGCTGCTGTTTGTAATACGCCGAAGCATCGTCGATACCCTGCTGGTAATGACGCCGCTGATTCTTGCCGGTCTGTTTACGATGGCCAGTACGGTCTTGACCGGCACTCCGATCAATTTCGCCAATATCATCGCCCTGCCCCTGCTGCTTGGTTTGGGGGTCGACAACGGCATTCATATGGTCGAAAAACTGCATCATTCGCTCTCCGAAGAACAAAACATTTATCGCTCCAGTACCGCCAGAGCGATGTTCTACGGTGCCTTGACCACCGCATCAAGCTTTGCCGGTTTAGCATTTTCGCCCCATCAAGGCATTGCCAGCATGGGCTTGATTATCACTATGGGTATTTTCTGGATTATGACCTGTACTTTTGTGGTGCTACCGGCGCTTAGTAAATTAGTTTTGAAAGAAGCCCCAGTGCATTAAACTCAACTCAGATACTTTAATTTTTAATAACAATGTAACTTCTTTCAGGTAAATTTCTTAACTCTCCGGTAAATGACTATGGCCTTACAAATTTTTCGTACCAAACAAGTAGTTAACGACTCGGAATTCGAAACCGGTCTAAAACGCTGCCTTTCCGCATGGGATTTGGCGTTTCTCGGTATCGGCGCGATTATCGGCACCGGGATTTTTGTGTTGACGGGCATTGCCGCCGCCACGCAGTCGGGGCCCGCCGTCGTGCTGTCATTTATCATCGCCGGTTTCGCCTGCGCATTTGCAGCCCTTGCATATGCGGAACTGGCCGCAGCAGTCGGTGGTTGCGGCAGTGCTTACGGCTATAGTTATGCCGCCTTCGGAGAATTAATCGCCTGGATTATCGGCTGGGATCTGCTCCTGGAATACGGCATATCAGTGGCAGCAGTCGCGAATGGCTGGTCGGGATATTTTTGCAATGCACTTAGCGCAATCGGCATCCCACTACCGGAAATGCTCACCAAAGCACCGAAACTCGGCGGCTTAATCAACTTACCCGCCAGTGCCATCATTCTGATCCTGATGGGCTTATTAATCCTCGGTGTCAAACAAAGCGCCAAGGCCAACAATGCGATGGTCTTCGTCAAACTGATCACCATTGCGATCTTCATCAGCATCGCCGTATTCAATGTTAATCCGGAGAACTGGCATCCGTTCATGCCCTTCGGCTGGTTTGAAACCTTACCGAACGGCAAAACCATCGGGGTACTGGCGGGTTCTTCGATTGTATTTTTTGCCTACGTTGGTTTTGATGCCGTTTCGACTGCCGCCGAAGAAGCTCAAAACCCGCAACGGGATTTACCGATTGGCATTGTCACTTCCTTGCTGTTTTGCACCGTTATCTACATCGTCGTATCGGGCTTGTTGACCGGTGTTGTGCCTTATACCGAACTGAACGTTTCCTCTCCAGTCGCGCACGCGCTCAAACTGATCGGCTTCAACTGGGCGTCAGCCCTGATCTCCACCGGCGTTATTGCAGGGTTAACCACGGTCATGCTGGTGTTATATTACGGACTGACTCGCATCATCTTCGCCATGTCGCGCGACGGCTTGCTTTCCGAATTTTTTAGCGAAGTAAACCCGACCACCCACACCCCTGTCCGCGTTATCGTGCTCTGCGGGGTACTTATGGCTATTGTGGCAGGCTTTATGCCGCTCGGTGATCTTGCCGAACTAGTTAACATCGGCACCCTCGCCGCGTTTGTGTTGGTTTGCTTTGGCGTGATCTTCATGCGCATCACCCAACCCGACCTCCACAGACCATTTCGAAGCCCTTTCAGCCCGCTGTTTCCGATTTTAGGCATGATATCGTGCAGTGCCCTGATGGCTTTTTTACCCGCGCTGACCTGGTTGCGTTTCGTCGTCTGGCTGACCATCGGCATCATTATCTACTTCTCATACTCGTTTCATAACAGTAAACTGGCAAAATCAAATTAACTTGTGGCAACTCAACCCATCTATTTCCTAAGCATGCACATCCGCTATGTATAATCTGTTTGCGATTGTTCTAGCTCTGTTTCTGGTCGCGTTCAACGGCTTCTTCGTGGCCGTTGAATTCGGTCTCGTCAAGCTTCGTAAAACCAGAATTCGGGACATCGCCAAAACCAAAGGCTGGCGAGGCCGCATTCTCGCAAACGTCCATGGCCGTCTGGATACCTATTTATCAGCGTGTCAATTAGGCATCACCCTTGCGTCTCTGGGTCTGGGCTGGGTTGGCGAGCCTGCCTTCGCGGTTATCCTTGAACCCTGGCTTGAGCGTATCGAAGTGCTCACCCCAGCATTACGTCATGACGTTGCTTTTGCCTGCGCATTTTCGACGATCTCGTTTCTACACATTGTGGTCGGCGAGCTCGCGCCGAAATCGCTCGCGATTCGCAATCCGGAACAAATCAGTCTGTGGGGGGCGACGCCGCTTTATGTATTTTACTGGATCATGTATCCGGCAATCTGGCTGCTCAACAGCAGTGCGATTATTGTGCTGCGCATCTTCGGCTTAAAACCGTCGCCCGGTCATGACATGCATTATTCAGCCAATGAACTGAAAATGATTCTCCGCAGCAACCATCCGAGCGAAAGTTTCACCAAAGAAGAATGGAATATTTTGGCCAAAACCCTCGACTTCAGTGAACTTGAAGTCTCCGACCTCATGCGACCGATTCACGAAATCACCGCGCTCTACCGTAGCAAACCGCTCCAAGAAAATCTCGATATTGTCTACCACAAACGCTTCAGCCGTTACCCCTATTTCGATTTCAACGAAAGAGACATTCTGGGCTTAATTCATTTGAAAGATTTATTTTTTGCGCAGCAGAAAGGCAGAGTTACAGAAGGCTTAATCCAATATCTGCGCCCGATTCAATACATCTCTGCCGACACACCAGCGCTAGAATTATTCCGGCACTTTCGAACCGGCACCACTCACTTCGCCATTATTGGGCAAAAAGGCGAACAACCCGAAGGCTTTATCACCCTCGATAATCTCCTCAGCGCGATGGTCGGTGAAATCAGCGATGAGTTCAGAACCAACCGGCACGATTGGACTCGCCTCGACGACGGCACGCTTATCGGTAAAGGCAGCCTGCCGATTTTCTCCTTAGAACGTATTCTAGGCATCGATATCGAAAATGAAGCCTTGGAACTTGAAGATGAAGTCTCAATCGGCGGCCTAATCCTCGCCAAATTACAGGACATTCCCACCGAGGGCCAGCAGATTGAATTTCAGCAATTCGACGTTGTGATCAACAAAATGGATGGGCCGTGTATTGTCAAAGTACAGATTTTTCCTAAAGAAATCGCAGAGATGGGTTATCCGTAATTTGCGCTTACCAGCACCGTAGCCTGGATAAAATCCGGGGAATGACTATTTCCAAGCTACCTTGCTAAAAAAACTGTCTTTAAAGCCTAATCTAGGCTGACGAACTTGCTGCTCAAGTTCTGGAATATCTCGTTCTACAGTCTTCCAAATTACCTCTAAATCAACCGAGAAATAACCATGAGATATTTTGTTACGCATCAGGTAAACATCCTCCTATGGTATGTCAGGATGTAGGTCTGCAAATTCGGGATGATGTTTTTCAATATTACGTGCCGCCTCACCAATGATCTCAATATTGCGAATTACCGCATCTTGCACCATCTGATTTTGTAGAAACCCGACTTCATCAATATCTTCGGTGTAAATGTTAATTCGCTCAATAGCTTGAAGAATATGGTCAAGGTAATCTGGGATACGCAATTGATTTTTCGTCATATAGGCTCGGCTTCCGCCAGTACTTTATCCCGGAAACTTTCTGGTAATGCCCTTGGGGTCAGTACATCAACAGATATGCCTAGCAACTTTTGGAGACGATTTTGAATTCTGGCAATATCTAATAGACTGGTTTCCGGTGTTGGATCAATCAGAAGATCAAGATCGCTGTCTTCTGTATCATTACCATGAATTACCGATCCAAATACACGAGCATTACATGCTCGGTTGGCTTCGACTATCTGGACGATCTCAGCTCGATGATTTTTTAAGGCTTCTGATGGTTTAACGGCCATGTTATTAATATAATTATGCTTTTTGAATTCAATTATGCCCAATATTCGCATATAGCGGCATTAAAGAGAAGGGTTATGTAAAATCCGGATAAACTTTACCCTGCTTCATCCTAAAAAGAGCAGTTGAGACCTTAAAATTCCGTTCGCCTTTATCGAAGGGTTGAATGGGATTTTAAGGTCTCACCGCCTGGGTGGACGCATAGTAAAGCGTCCATGCTTCGACTGGGCTCAGCACGAACGGTTTACTATGCGTTTAACGGCGCTTTTTAGGTTCATAAAAAACAGACTAAAATTTTTGAACTCTTAACTGACAACTCTGATCGACCATACCTGAGTCCATTATTCAGTTTACGATATGTTTATCTTCGGTAATCATTACGGCTCTTTGATCGTCAAAGGACCGTTCAAGACACCTGTATAAAACACCATAATTTTTACCGGGACGTTCCCGGTATTACGACCATTGTGCGCGGTATCGACGACTTCAACCAACGGATCGCCCGCTTTTAAATGATTAATAGAGCCATCTTTTAAGGCCACATCCAAAGCTCCCTCAAGAATCATCGCAAACGAAGGCACGGGATGATGATGCCAGCCGGTTTCGGCATTCACCGGAATTTCGATCATTAATGCCGTCACTTCAGGCGTTTGCGTGATCGGGTAATGAATGGCTTTACCGTCCCAGGTCGTCGTCGTTTGCAAAAGTTTAGTACTGGTAACGGTTGCAGCCGGATGATCGCTCGTAGAAGCACAAGCATTTAAGCCAAGACATAGCAGCGCAATATATAATTGTTTATTCATAAGGCGGATTCAACTCCGAAGTGCAATCCTAGTTGTCATGCGGCCTTCGGCAAAGATTCTGCAAAAAAGACTGAATGAGGTGTTTTATAGTTAAGGCTTTTCCGTGGTCGATGGTTAAGTTTTTTCATCACCTCCTCGACATCCTTA
>CANNKG010000119.1 GCA_947505105.1 Methylococcaceae bacterium
CAGGCAAGAATAGTCCGTATCAGCTCATATACCATTCGAGCCGTTCAAAATGCAATAATCACTGGAATGTCTTTGTTCGACCTTATGCACGCACTCATGGCGCGATTAGTTCCTGGGTAGGCGAAAATATGGGAACACTGATGACTATTCAGTAAGTCCAAAGACATTGTCCGGTCCTCGGAGCTTTTTGTACGCGGGGCGGAACTTTATCTAGCTGACGGTTCTTTATGGGCAACCTTAGAGTACCAGCGTCCGTTTACCAAACTGCCTAATACTAGCTATACCATTAGCTTATCGCCAATGACTGCCCGCCATACCGGAGAGCAGCGCACTTGGATATTATGTGCTTACAGTAAGCAAAGCATTCTCAATCCATCCTCAGCCTATCCAATTCTTACACAAGACAAGGGAACCGTTTTGTTTCTTCTCGATACCCTCGGCCGTATTTTGACTACCTTAGACTTACCGTCAGGACATCCATCTCTCAGTTTGCTAAGCGATGGCAGTTTATGGGTTGATAACTGGCATATAGAGCCGGACGGCACATCAATTTCCACCCTGGATAACTTCTTTAACGTCATCGCACAAAACGATGGCACACTATGGGCTATCTCTCAAGATAGACAGCGCCTGGTGCATCTGGACCGAAATAACAATATATTGGAAGCGATCGGCAGCACAGGCTCCGGTCCAGGTCAATTTAGCTATTTGGAAGCTCTCGACTTGAGCCCTGATGGCAGCCTTTGGGCCATCGATAGCTCAAACCGGCGGTTGGATAAATTTGTGCTCAAAAGCGATCCAACACTACCTGCCGAATATGATGAACTGACTCGGATCGTGTACCTGGATGATGTGGCTGTACAAGATCAACATTTTCAAGTGACATTGCAAGAGCAACAAGGGCAATTTAAGGTCTTAAGTATTAATTCTGCAGCCAAGACCTATGCCAATGCTGCTAATTATGATGCAGATACCGGTGTTGTTAACATTGCCCTTATCCAGGTAAGGGGCAAACATTATCGAGCGCGCTTGGTACGGTTGGATAACACCACATTCGGACTAGACAGTCTATCTGAACTTTAACACGTGACAATGTCGTTGATGCGCTTTGTTTTTTGAGCCGGGCGAGAAAAAATACTAAGACCATAGGATGCGTGTATAGGATGTGCCGACGTAAGGAGGCGCATCGATCGCGAATTATGCGCCTCCTTACGTCGGCACATCCTATATGATTGTTTTATGTGTATCTTATCGAGCTGCCCATCTGGCTATATGCGCATCTTATGGCCTTCAATTTTTCCTTAATGGAGGAGATGTCTGCATTGCTTGCCGGACTTGGTTCGCGAGTTTTTTTTCGGCACAATCCCCAGAATATAAGCTTATTATTTAACCTTATGGGCAATATGGCTAGAGACTTTATGATACCAAGTATGGGCTAGGTGCGGATCTTTAGGTGTGCCTAGGCCATGTTGATACATGTAGGCCAAGTGAAATTGTGCATTTCGATTATTCTGCTCTGCAAGTTGTTGAAATACCCAAAAAGCCGGTTTGTATAGTTTGGCCTTTAGCAGGGACTTTGCGTGGTTGATCGTTACGCAATAGTAGCCTTGGCTGTAACAAATTTCAGAAGTTTGAAGTCCGTTCGGGTCCCAACTCGTGAACACACCGTCCGCTTTGCCGTGAATATAATGACCTTCGAATTTCTTGTCGCCGGTTTCGTACCATTGAAGCATTGGGCCGGAGAGAAAACCGTGTTGGTAGTGCATCTCAACGGATTTATTCCCATTTTCGTAATAGGTTTCATATACGCCCGAAAACGGTACCAGATCCTCGGGAAAATACGCGAGTTGGTTTTTAATGTCGAGATGGGCGGTTACACTCTTGTCGACTGGCTGATGATTCACATTTTCCGGTTCTGGAATAGTGATATCGACACAACCGTTGAGTAATAGTAGTAATGAAACGAGGCTAAAATATCTTTTCATGGCATAACCAACATTTGATTGGGCTTTTATTTGGTTTTTTGAATCGACTTCAAAATATCGGTAATCAGTTTGGGGCCTTGATAAATCAAACCACTATAGATCTGAACCAAGCTGGCACCGGCGGTAAGTTTTTCTTGAGCATCTTCAGCACTCAGGATACCGCCAGCCGCAATAATCGGGATTTTGTTGCCAAGTTCTGCCGCTAATGCTGCAACAACGGCGGTCGATTTTTGTTTGACCGGCGCACCGCTTAAACCGCCGCTTTCTTGCGCTAGGGGATGATTGCCGAGCATATCCCGAGCAATGGTGGTGTTGGTCGCAATCACACCGTCTATTTCAAAAGTGAGTAGAAGAATGCTGATATGGCGAAGTTCGTCTTCGTCAAGATCGGGAGCAATCTTGACGACCAGCGGGGTATATTTTTGATGGTGTTGCTGCAGGCGTAATTGCTCATTTTTAAGCGTTTCAATTAGACGTTTAATTTCGTCGCCTTGCTGAAGTTGGCGTAAGTTTTTGGTGTTCGGTGAAGAAATGTTGAGGGTAATATAATCGGCAGCCAAATAACACTTTTGTAAGCCAATCAAATAATCATCGGCGGCATTTTCGATTGGCGTGTCGGCATTTTTGCCAATATTGATGCCGAGGAGCGTGGTCGATTTACGCTTGGCGACTTGGGCAAGCAAGTGATCAACACCGGCATTGTTGAAGCCCATACGATTGATGATGGCCTGTTGGTCGGGTAGGCGAAATAATCGTGGTTTCGGATTGCCCGGTTGAGGGCGGGGCGTTACCGTACCGATTTCGATAAATCCAAAATCCAGTGCGGCCATGGCGTCGATACAATCACCATTTTTATCTAAACCAGCAGCAAGGCCTAAGCGATTTTTAAAAGATAGACCCATGACCTGAAGTGGATTTTTGGGCTGTCTCGGACTCAACGCTTGAGTCAATCCTAATCGATGCGCCATGGTCAAACTTGCAAGTGTTACGCTATGGGCAGTTTCCGGATCAAGTGAGAATAAAATAGGTCGAATCAAGGGATAGATATTCATAATGTACGTTAATGTGGCGCGTTGAATTGATAGGGAGTGGGGTCAAGTTTTGGTGGACGATCAAACAGGAGGTCAGTTAATAACTCTGCTGAGGCAGGGGCGAGGGTGAGGCCATTACGAAAATGACCGGCATTAATACTTAAGTTTTTCAATTCCGGGTGTTTGGCGATATAGGGTATGCCTTGCTCGGTGCCGGGTCTAAGTCCTGCCCAGTGGGCAATGATTGGAAATTGTTGTAAGGCTGGAAGTAATTGATGCGCGAAATGCGTCAGATGAGCTTTGGTTTCAGGATCGGTGGATTTATCGAAATCAGCTTGCTCGACCGTGCTGCCAGCCAAAATTTTGCCATCTCGACGTGGAATTAAATAATGCGCATCGTCCAAGACCATCGTGTCGAGCGTATCAGGTTGAGCTTCAAACAGGAGCATCTGACCTTTAACTGGGTTGATCTTGGGTTGGGTTGATTGCTGATCCGCAAATAACTGTTGCCACAGGCGTCCGGTCCAGCTACCGGTGGTTAATACTATTTGCCCAATCGGATAGTCACCGGTGCTGGTGGTGATAGCGTGAACACGCTGATTGCTAATGTGTAAGCTTTTTAATTCTGAATCGGCTATAAATTCAACACCCAGTTGAACGAGGTCGGCATAGACAGATTTCAATAATCGGGGGTTGCGCGCTTGATAAATGTCCGGTAACCATAAAGGTTGGTCATAGTCGGTTGTGAATTTATTTAAAAGTTCGGACGATGCTGGCGTATGTCGGATTGCGTATGTGTCGCACCAGCTAAGCGCATCGTTATAATCCGGATTTTTACAAATAAGCATACCGCTTTGAATAAATTCTGGATCTATCTGGCTGGATTGCTGGATTGAAGCAATCAACGAAGGATAGAGTGTCAAGCTTTGTATGACTAATTTTGATACGGCGTCGTGATGACGCCACGGATAAATCGGCAATAAAATTCCTCCGCCGGCCCAGGATGATTCACGACCAATTTGATTTTGTTCAAGAATGGTGACTTTAGCGCCTGCCAATCGACATGCGCGGGCGGTCAGTAGCCCCATGATGCCGCCACCAATGATAGTAATGTCAGGAATCGTAGACATAAGCGAATATTCTAAGTCCAAAGAGGAAGATTTCTAATGATAACCCGATATTTGTGCTGACCAAATGAATTTATCAATTTGGATGTCTTGAATAGCTAATGATTAGTGATCGTTCCGAAAAAATTAGTGCTTGTTGTTGATTACCTAAAGATGCCTTGCTGTTGTAACTTCACAACATATTTAAAGCTAAAGCGATCTTTGTGGTATAACATATTGATTTGTATTTTTTATTTAGAAGAATTAAAAATAATCTAATGCTTGTAAGGATTTAATTTTGCTGCTATTATTACGCCGTGAAATGAGTCTGTGTTGTAAAGCAGCAAAAGAACAATTAACAAATAAATCTCTTTGAGGGGGAACGATGACATTTAAAAAAACTAAATTAGCGTTGGGTTTAGCAACGGTAACATTCTCAGTGGCGGGAGTGTTGGTTGCCCCCCAGGCTTTTGCTGGTAAAGCTGAAGCTGGTAATTCAAAAGTTCAAGCACTTGAGTCTCAAGTAAATCAAATGGCTGATATGTTAAGAAGCATGCAGTCAGAACTGGACGCAGTCAGAGCAGAATCTGCAAACCGTCCTGCGCCAGCGCCTGTTGAGTCGGCTCCTGTGCGTGCAAAAAGCAAAGACAACATGGTATTCTTCCGTGGTGGTTATGCGCGTATGGATCAAAGCCGTAACGGCGTATCAATCTACAGTGATGTCACGGGCAATCAGTTAGGCTTAGGTTTACCGGGTGGTCAATCGGATAAAAGCGCTTGGTACATCGGTGCAGGCCTTGACTTCAGCATTTCTGACGACGCTTGGGGTTTGATGAAAGGTACCGAAATCTTAGGCGAAGTAATGTTTGAATACAAAGAATTCGGCGTTACTCAAGGCAACCTCTTAACTCAGCAACCCACTTCACTTGCTGGCCCTACCCTGGAAGCTATCGGAGCAGTTCCTGCAGGTACTACCACCGCGTTGGCTGGCGGCGCGACTCGCAGTGTGACAGTTAACCAGTTTACGTTGACTGCTTCTCCAAAAATCAAATTCCTGAAAGGCAGTGCGTTCAGACCATGGATTATTCCTGTCGGTTTAGGTATTCATGTGGTGAGCCCGCCATCCGAGTCAATTACCGTATTAAATCCAGGCGTTATGTTTGGTGCGGGTGCGGATTATAAAATCTGGAGAGACATCTATGCGGGTGTTGATGCTCGTTACCATTTGACTGGTAGTGCTGCTGACGGTGTGAACACTGATGGCTTTACCGCTGGTGGTTATTTAGGTTTAGGTTTCTAAAGAAACACAGATCGAATTACTTCAGTCTATTAAAAAGGGAGGGTGTTAAACCCCTCCCTTTTTTTATGTTTCGAATTTGGAAACAAAGTGGGCAAAACAACCGAAACAAACAACAAAATAAGTTAATAAATAACAATAGGGTAGCTAAAAACTACCCTTTTTTATTTTCGGATTTTTATCCTTGATTTACCCTTTTTTACCCTTATGTTACCCTTTTGAGTTTGAAAGGGTAAAAAAGGGTAACTTTTGTGAAAATCACTGTCGAGAAAACCACCAGTAAGGAAGGCGATAAACAAACCATTAGATTAGTTTATTGGTATGGGAGCTATAAAACCCACGAAGGGAAGCTTAAGCACACTCGAAAGCGTGAACAGCTCGACCAGTTTCTTTATACCAACCCCAAAAACAAATTAGAAAAACAGCATAATAAAGAAACGAACCAGTTGGTTGAGGCGATCAGGGCAAAACGCATTACTGAAGCGGCTACCGGTCAGCATGGGTTTACTGATATTGGTAAAAACAATGTGCAGTTTTATGCTTTTTTTGGATCGGTATTAGAGGATAGAAAAAGCAATGACAGTGCTTCAAATTACCGGCTATGGAAAGCGTGCCTACTCCAATTAAAAATACATTGTCCTCATGAAAATTTAACCTTCGATCAAATAACCGTTGATTGGCTTAATGACGTTAAAAAATTCCTTAATACCAAGGCTACAACTAAAACCGGAAATCTTATCAGCAAGGGAACAGCATCAACTTACTTCAATAAAATACGTGCGGTTATCAATGCAGCACATGCAAAAGGCATAATTAGTAAAAACCCATTGTTACAGGTCACCGGAATTAATCCCGGAAAATCCGACCGAACCTATTTAACAATAGATGAGGTCAGGACATTGGTTAAAACTAATTGCCGTTATAGTTGTTTAAAAAATGCTTTTTTATTTGGCTGCCTAACGGGTTTACGGTGGAGTGATGTCAATAAACTAGATTGGTCTGAAATCAGCATTTTTAATGGTGTGCATCGAATGACATTCAATCAGAAAAAGACCGGAAACTTGCAATATTTAGACTTGTCGGCACAAGCCTATTCTTTACTTGGTGATCCAGGCGAGGGCAAGGTATTTAAAGGGTTAAGTTATTCAGCGTATATGAACACCGAGCTGGTGCGGTGGTGCATGGAGGCGGGCATAACCAAGCATGTTACTTTTCACGCTGCCCGGCATACTTTTGCTGTCAATCTATTGAGTAATGGCGTCGATATTTATACCGTATCAAAACTATTAGGCCATAGTGAAATCAAAACCACTCAAATATATGCCGACATCATTGATAGTGTCAGAAGCGATGCCATGCATAAAATACCCGATATAGGGCTTATTCAAATGTGAACTTAATGTCACATTCTTCTGGACTTATTCAAATATGAACCAGGTTCACATTTGGGACCCTAGGCAAAAAGTTTAACCAGGTCTAGCTCGACGGGGCGAAAGATCGGACACCTTCAACCGATTTGACTTGGTTTCTATTATTGAAGCGAACCGGCGAAGGTGGTTATTTTGGCTGACGATTGGGTTAAATCTGAGCTCATAGCGCTTCAAGAAAAATATCAGAATTACGGTAACGATCGAGAAGTGCTAAAAGAAGCATTCCATTTGTGTGTCAATATGCGGATTTATCCGTTTCCTGAATGGATCATTAATAGCCTGGCACAAGTCATTTCTCCACCAGCTCCTGATGGACAGCTAGAGCAGTTGAAAGAAGTTTTCGACGCTGAAAATTTAGGAGCGCTTAAAGATGCAGTCTATTGGTGTAATGCTTACAAAAAACCATTGCCGGAATGGGCGGTAATAGGGCTTTATGGTGCCTTAAATGCGTTGGCTGTAGGAGATCAGCCTATTTTAAAAAAATGGCAACGATGGGCTAAACAGTACCAGCAAAACATACTGGATTATGAAGTGCTAGAGACGATCAGGGAGGCAAGAGAGCATTACGCCGAATGGAAGGATATTTTCGAGATTACGGCAGCGATCATCTCAAATAAAGCAGAGGACGAAGGCGGCGCAAACGCACATACAGTTGAAAGCGCTTACAAGCGAGCGACTAGAGGATTAAAAAAAAATCCCTATCATTATTTTTTGCTGAAAACCTTCAGCAAACCCAAAAAAAACCAAATTTATAATAAAAACTTATGGATATGGATTAAACAAACCATAAAATCAGGTAAGCCAAAAGGCATTAAAAGACCATGATTTACAATCTATGGTGACGAACTACCCCAGTTCGTCACCATGCATTGAAAACGATGCGCCATTATTCTGTTGACTCCTTAATAAACACCAATTATAGGTATCAACAATGAGTATTACACTTCAAGACCTAGCCAATCGGCTTGACCTTTTAACCGGTGCGGTGCTTAGCAATAAAACCGTGTTAACGGTAGAAGAAGCAGCAGCCTATACCGGCTTAAGCATTAGTCATGTGTATAAATTAACGTCTACACAAGACATTCCACACTATAAACCACGCGGGAAAATGTTGTATTTCGAGCGTGCCGAG
Organism: Methylococcaceae bacterium; assembly: GCA_947505105.1. GTDB lineage: Bacteria > Pseudomonadota > Gammaproteobacteria > Methylococcales > Methylomonadaceae > SXIZ01. Next base: position 7,982 of record CANNKG010000119.1, read on the forward strand.
TTGGATAGCTGGTTGTTGCAGCGGCGAGTAAAAACTAACGACGAGATCAACACTAAAGCCGCTAATCATGTTGCTGGCGTAAGAATGGCGGGTGTGTAATGAACGCCTTGACAATTATGCTTGGTCAATCTATCCTTTCTTTGCCGTTGACACATTCAGCGGTCGGGATTGGAACCCCGTTTGAACTAGGTCAGAAAATGACCGCACCCTTAGCGGTTTTTTTTCGTCTGTCATGCAGAGCGGTATTAGTCCGTTTCATTTCTGTTATGGCGGGTTTGTTTGGGCAGCCTCACGGCTGGCCGCGCCTAGTTGCGGTAGTTCCAACCCACTCAAACCCGCCGCCCAAAAGCTTGGAACCTTTACGCGGCGGTTTATCCACATTAACTAGGATCAACCGTATGAAAACTTCATCAATGGGCAGTCACGCCCAAAATCCGCAAACTAAAACCGTTAGCCTATTCGACTGCTTTCTGCATCGCCGTCAGATTGCTTATCACATTCCAGGCACCAAAGCAGAAAAGATCAAGCGCCATCATCCCGAAGTCATTGTGAAATTTGCTTGCTTTGGGGGTGCGCTATGAATCATCGCTATTGTTTGGAAAATACAGCCAACAGCACCCGCGTAGTTTTTACTTCAGAATTTCATCCAAGTGGCGCATGGGCGGCATTCAGAGAGTTGGAAGCGATCCGCGACAATTGGAAACTCGGTATTACTGAGCATCATCGCCTCGGACATCAATTATTTGAAAGTGATTATCGGTCGGTGTGTAGGAAATTAAATCGAATCAAAAAGGTTTTGAGATTAACTGATAACAGTTTTGAAACGGTCCGAGAAGGAGTGGTCTAACATGGCTGTTCAAATCACATTTAATCAAACTACATACGAACTTAAATTAAGCGGCAATGGCGCAGCGAATCTTGATATTTTGCTACTCGCATTTAAAACAGCAAAATTAGAACAATCAAGACGGGTTATCGACGCAAGCTATGATGATTTAGACAAGATCGAGAATTTAAAAGATGAGGTTTTATGCTGGTTGAACGATGCCATTAAAGCATTTGGCGTTTTGTTATCTCACGTTAATAAAAACGAACTCGATCGGGAAGTATTTAATATTTTGGGTTTTAGCTTGGCCGGACTCAGCGACATTCAACATACAGTGCAGAGCAGCGCCTACGTTATTGATGAAAGCCGAGAATATTTAAAAGAACTGGGCATAAAAAAGCCCGCTTAGACATCACTATAAGCGGGCTTTCGACAACAACCTTAGCACGAGCATTAATTATAGGCTTGGTATGGGTTGTTGTCACCCCGCGAGGATAAATTTATTATGAATAATCTTAGCGAAATCATTGCGCAATTCAGCGCCGCCATGATTGAAAATGGCATAACCCCGCCTACTAACATCAAACCGGACGGTGCATTGCATCGTTTTTACATTTCCGGCCACAAAAAAGGCACGCTCGACGGAGCCTACAAGCTGCACTTGGACGGCTTGAGGCCGGCGGGATATTTTCAGGACTTTACCAAAGAATTAAAAATCAATTGGAAATTCAACGGCGAAGTGAAGCAATTCTCCCCTGAAGAAAAACGCGCCTATGCCGAACAGCAGCGCCAAAGAAAGGAGCAGCAACAACGCGAAGAGCGAATCAAACATGAGAATGCCGCTCATCGAGCCGCGCACATTTGGAACGAAGCAAAACCCGCGCTAAATCATCAGTATTTATCCCGTAAGCGCGTTGAAGCACATGGGGCTAAGGATTACAAAGGCGCTTTGCTTGTGCCGTTATTTAACGTATCAATGCGTTTAATGAATTTACAATTCATTTCGGGCGATGGAACAAAGCGATTTTTATCGGGCGCACAGAAGAAAGGTTGTTTTTGGTGGCTTGGTCAAAAAACCGAAAAAATTCTAATTGGCGAGGGCTTCGCGACTTGCGTATCTCTGCATCAAGCTACCGGCTATCAAACTTTCATCGCGTTCGACGCGGGAAACTTAGAAATGACCGCCATGATCGTTAGAAGCAAACGACCGGATGCAACGATTGTCATTTGTGGCGACAACGACACATCAGGACGAGGACAGCAGGCCGCTGAACAAGCGGCGATAGCTTGCGGAGGTCTGCTAACAATCCCGGACATTGAAGGGTATGACTTTAACGATCTAGCGAATCATTCAGCATTAAAGGGAAGCAGCCATGACGGACAATAATTTAGACAATAGCAAAGTCGTCGATTTGGTGAGCGTAGCCAATAAACCCAAAAGCAAAGGTAATAAAGAAAAATCTAATCAAACAAATAAGACCGATAGCGGGAATGGTGGCGGAATCTTAACGCCTTCAGAAAAATTCGGAAGTTACAGCGTCATTAACGGATGTTTTTATCTAAACAAAGGACGGCAAACACCGGACGGCTACGTTGAAAACCAAATCAAATTATGTAACTTCACCGCTAAGATATTTGAAGAAATAGAACAAGATACCGGCCTTGAAAATAAGGCCGTTTTACGTATCCAAGCCACGCGTCAAGACGGAATGACCTTGCCTATTGTAGACGTTGCATCTAACAAGTTCTTTGCAAAATCGAGCGTATGGGTCCATGAAGTATACGGTACAAAATTACTAATCGAACCCGGTAGCATGATGCGCGACCATGTCGGACAAGCCATTCAGCGTTATTCAATGCAAAATGGTGATATCCCTAGCTCACAAATTTTTTGCTTTACCGGTTGGAAGAAATTCAGCGAGCAATGGCATTATCTGACTGGCAGCGGCGCAATTAATGCTGATGGCTTACAAGATAGCATTCAGACCGATCTAGGTGCCGGTCACATGGGTCGCTATAAATTGCCGCCGCCATTCAAAGGCGATCAACTCAAGCAATCCAGCGCCTTAGCCTTGGAATTGCTGAACATCTGCCCGGCCAAGCCCTTTATCGGTGCTGCATTGCTCGCAACGGTTGCGCGAGCGCCGTTAGGAGAATGTAAAGAAATCGATTTTTGCTTATTCCTGCATGGTCAAACCGGCACCCGCAAAAGTAGCATCACCGCCTTAGCCCTCGCTTTTTTTGGCGCGTTTAACGGTAATACATTTCCGGGAAACTGGTCAGACAGCGACAGCGATCTGGAAGCGAAAGCATTTCAAGCCAAAGATGCTTTATTCATAGTAGATGATTTTAAACCGAGCGTAAATCAGGCCGAAGCATCGAAACTGCATAGCAAGTCTGAACGCTTTGTCAGAAATACCGGCAACTTGGCTGGACGCGGTCGCCGCAATACCGACATGACCGCGAAAGCCGCCCCTTATAACCGCAGCATGACGATTATCACCGGCGAAGATTTACCACGCGGCCAATCATTATTAGGCCGTTTGCTGATTCTAGAGCTGACGCGGGAAGATGTTCACTTGCCTACCCTAAGCAAACTTCAAAAAGCCGCCCGTGAGGGCTCCTTTTCTGGATTGATGGCGGCTTATATTCATTATTTAGCTCCGCGCCTCGACGCGCTTAAAACCTCGTTTCCCGCACTCATTTTGCAGAGTCGTGATGAAGTTTTGCAACAAGGCTTTGCCTCATCTCATGGCCGCGCCCCCGAAATTTACGCCAATTTGGTAGCGGGAGCAGAATGCTTGCTCAATTTCTTGACTGATGTCGGGGCATTGCCGATGGAGCAGAATAATGTATTGCTCTATAACCTTCAGGACTCCCTAAAGCAAGCGTTTGTCGATCAAGCGATATATCAGGCAGAGCAAGATGAATGCGAACGGTTTATGAGCCTGCTAAGAGCGTTATTTAATGCAGGAAATGCCCATGTAGCCGGAAGCTTGAAACAAGACCCACCCGAACTCAGGCCGCATTCATGGGGCTGGCGTAAGGCTGAAATTAGGGGCATTGACGCGACCTTTGATCAATATTCGCCTATGGGCGATTGTATCGGTTGGTATTGCGCCAAAGATCGGGAAATCTGGCTTGATCCTGAAGCTACGTTTTCAAAAATTCAGACCTTAGCGCGTAATCAAGGCGAAGCCTTTCTTATTTCTGCACAGACACTCTGGAACCGCCTAGGTGAGCGCGGCATGATCATCAAATCTGAACCCACTGCAAGCGGCAAAAGACATTATAAGGTCTACAGGAACTTGCTAGGAGGCCGCAGGCGGGTCGTGGTTTTATCGGCGGACGTGATAGAAGGAATCGAATAAAAAAATAATAAGGGTATATATCATATTTCTTGGGATTTTTGGGAGCAATAGAGTTAAAGATAGATGTATCAAGGCTTAGAGTGCTCCCAAGAATATTTTTTTTCTTGGGAGAATCCCAAGGTTTTTTGGGAGCAATAAAAACTGAATAACCCGGTAAAAAAAGCCGCTCCCAAGAAAATCCTTGGGAGCTCCCAAGATTTTTTAACCATCTTGGGAGCACTCTAAGCCACGACTGGCAAGGGTTACAAGGGTTGCTCCCAAAACTCCCAAGCTCTGGAGGTACACACACATATATTTTTATTATTTTAGATGTTTTTTTGATAACAAATATTTAATATCAATAACTTATGTTGTTTTTTGGTGTGTAATCTTCGATGCACGAATTTTGTCACCCTTAGAAGTCAGAATTTCTCACTTCTAAGCACAACTTAACCATGAATCGGGAATTCCCGAAACGAACAATTTAACCGATCCCCGCGCCTTCAAATGGACGCCAAAGAGGTAGGCAGCACTTGAACAGCGATTTTATAGAGATAGGTTGTTGCTAGAACGATACAAATATAAGATATTGATTTATAAGTATATTTATATATCCCTATGGGTTTTTTCTTTTTAATTTGGCTTTCGCGTAAGCGTTGGGGGGCATCGGTCTAGATATCGGAGGACATAAAGTTTTGATGCCCCCCCGGTATAGACATAAATCAAGCGAGATTAGGCCGAATCTATGCCCGATTAAGTTTGAAAATTAAATAGCCATACACAAGACCGGCACCACTACTTAACTGGAGTTTATTTTAGGGCGCGGATCGGGGGAGATTGAACAGCCCTAAATTTAACAATTAATGTCGCCAATTGGCGACTCAATTCAACGTCCCCAATTGGGGACTAACATTAAGGTGATTTATGCAAGGCGATAAAAAAACAATAATCAAGATATTAACGGAAATTCAACATAATTCTTTAAAACGTATTGAAGAAGGAGACGAACCTGATGACGTTCTTACCCAAAACGCTCTGATAATGGCTCATTTCGTTATAACGCAAGGTGGAAAATTAAATATTGATCAGTCAAATGTCAATCTGGAAGCTTTTACGTCACTAATTAGAGAAAATATAAATGACTCAGTAGCAAAAAGACACAACCCAGCAAGGCTATTAATGTAAAGATATTGCTTGAAAATTTAAAAACAGTCGATTATAGTTGAACCATATCGGATGCTTAACGTTACCCCTTGGTGATGTTAAGCAGGATAGCCCCAGACCACCAAGGCCCTTGCCGGTTCGCACGCTATCGACACTAGAAGGTTGACGTTTTTACGTTGATTTTATTTTATTGTGTCGGGCGAACCCCGACTAGGAGCATCAAAATGAGTAAATTCCCAAAATTAAGCGGCGCAGAATTACAAGCCACACGCGACCAAGTTAATTTAATCAATGAAAGAACCACGATTAAAGCAATTGGCCCTCATATAAATAAATTATTTAAAGATTACAAACACCCGGCTGATCTACATCGTAACAAGAACGCAGCAACGGAAGAAATAGGTAAACTTTTAGATAAGGCATCCAATGAAAAAAGACCGTTAAAGGCTGATGAAGATACAGCTTTTGAAACATTGTCGGCTGTTATCGCACTAAATAATAATGAGTTGAATCTTTTGTCCCTTGTTGACGACATGGGCAGAGAAAGCCCTATCAATAAAAAAATCTTTCTGAAAAATGAAAAGGTAGCGTTAGACTTCAAACCTTATGAATACAATGGTTTGAACATGGGGTCTGTACTAAAAGCTATGGCGATTGGACCTAATGGTGACCCCCAAATTCAAAACGTGCTACACGAAGGAACTGATTCAGCCGGTGGCTTTACCGTTCCAGACTTTCTATTGAGAGAATTTATTGATAAATTGCGCTCAAAGTCAGTATTAACAAATGCTGGAGCTAAATTTGTTATGTTAGATACTGCCAAAACCAGTCTAGCGACCGTTGTTTCAGATCCACAGGCAGGATGGCGAGCGGAAAATGCAGAGGTGAGCATATCCGATGCAGTATTAGGTAATGTTCAGTTCCAGCCTAAGAGCCTTGCAGTGTTGGTTAAAGTATCGCGTGAGTTAATGCAAGATTCCGTTAATATTGAAGAAATATTGATGAACTCCCTTGCACAAGGGATTGCTGTACAACTTGATTATGCCGGGCTTTATGGAACGGGAGTGGACAATCAACCCAACGGCTTAAAAAATATTTTAGTAAGTAACAATTACAAATCAGTGCTTAACAACACTGGCGCTAATGGTTCCAAACTTTCCGAAAGCGGCAATTACAAACCGCTATTAACCGGAATGTGTAAAGTAGCCAATAACAACGATCAAGCCAATATTGCTATCATGGCCCCTAGAACACGCTATGATCTTGCAGGGTTGGGAGATAGCACATTTCAACCATTGGAACCGCCTAAGATCATTAGCGATAATCTTACAATGCTTGATACAACCTCAGTCCCCGTAAATTTAACGACAGGTACAAGTAATGATACTTCGGAAATCTTTGTCGGTAATTTTACAAATATGATGATTGGAA
>CANNKG010000120.1 GCA_947505105.1 Methylococcaceae bacterium
ACGATTCAGTCGTCACAACTTTTGAAACTTACATGCAAGATGCCAGTAAAATTCTTTGCGTTATGGATAAATTGCGCAGAGATTTTGCGGTTGCCGTGTGATTCATTCAAACTCGGGCAGGATATTATTTATCTGAGAAACTATATATCGATTTTACTGACACCCCAGCGCAAGCTGATGATCAGATGTTTGAGGGCTATCTGTTTACTCGGACTAAAGATGCCGTAGCGGGTATTACGTGGTGGAATAACATTCCGTTTGGTTTTTATGCCCAAAAAAACGGCAGTTTCGCCGGTGGAGCAAATTTTGCGTCTGGCACAATTACTACGGCGCATTTTTTAGGCAAATACAACATGAACCATGATGGCTGGAAAGGTAAACTTTCCCTCTGGCAGAGTAATGGCGCGGTCATCGGCTCATACACGGACGGCAACGGTGCGGTACACAACGTTCGAACCGTGCTGCGCACCGCTAGTAATCCGCTACCCAATACTTGGGGACCTGATCATAAAATAGAGCTCTACATCGATTTTGCCGATACGGCCAATGCGAATGATGATCAAAAATTTGAAGCTTATCTGTTTACTCAAACCAAAGATGCTATGGCTGGCGTGACGTGGTGGAACAACACTCCTTACGGTTTTTATGCGGAAAAAGATACTACTCCGGTCATGCTTAAAGCTCCGCAAACCAAATTTTCCGCAACGCTACTTAATGGCGTAGCACCTTTAGTCGTGACGCTCGATTCGAGCGAGTCCAGCGATGAAGATGGTCGCATCGTCAATTACAAATGGTTAGCTTCTGATGGGCAGACTTCTAGCGATCGAGCGCCTAAGTTTACTTTCAAAGCACCCGGCAATTATACAATCACACTGATTACAACGGACAATGATGGTTTGACTACTCAAAGCGACCCGGTTGAAGTTCATGTCGCCGTGCCGCAAATACAATTTGCTCCCGTAGCCAAGTTCTCGGTGACGCCGCAATCCGGTGTTGCACCTTTGAAGGTAACGTTGGATGGCAGCGCTTCAACTGACGCAGATGGTTCGATTATTAGCTATCAATGGACCGCTTCTGACGGGCAAACCGCTATCGGCAAGCAAGCAAGCTTGACGTTTAGCAAAGCGGGGGATTATAAAATTTCATTGACGGTGAAAGACAATGACGGTTTGAGTAGCGCAAGTAATAGCGCAAGCGATGCTCCAAAATCGATACAGGTGAGTACAGCGTTTGTCGATTGTACAGTCAAAGTTTCGGCTGATTATGCAATGAGCATCCCTGTTGTGAAATTCGAAACCCCTGGCACGCCCATAATCTTGTCGGCTAATTTTGAGTTTCTTGGATTTAGAGCGGATGGCAAGCTATTTTGGAAAGTCTCCAATTATGCGGAAACTGCCAGTCAGTGTAATGATCCTGCAGTACTCTCGGCGAATTTGGCACTGCACTTACCCAAAGCCGTCTATACCGATCCAAAAGGCGAACAAGTGCCATTAGTGGCTGATTTTCAGTTTATGCCGAGCGCTGATGGGAATCTTATCTGGGAACTCACCCATTTGGTTATACAATAACCCCATCGTTTTAAGGAAGGTTAGTTTCGATATAAACGTTAGCTACCAACTTAAAGCGGGACAAAGTGCAAGGCTTAACCGTTCTCCCTGAGTTTGCCGAAGGGTGGGCGGTTAAGCCGATCATGGTTCGACAAACTCTCGGTAACTGTTCCTGCCTACCTCCTGCATCCATGCAAGTCGACCTCCAACGGTTGTTTAGATTTTACCCGTCGTTATAAATTGACCGAGTACTAGCATTTGCACCTAATACTAGGCAATTCGATGTTGTAGAAGAAGTGTGTGTCTACCGCCGCAAAATTATATTTGCCCGCCAATAACTTTCACGGCCTATGCCGAGATTAGTTCTCTATCGTTGAAATACTGTGTTTAAAGGAATTTTGGCGTATACAACTGCGGCGTTCTTATCAAAAGTGAAGTAAAATGGCTCATTGGCTAATGAATTACGAATTAAACAATTGCGTAATTAACCGATCGACTGCTTTGTGTAGCGCTTCAGAACCAAAAAGGTCTTCGCGAATTTGATAAGCCTGATTTTTGAATGCCACTTTGGTGGGTTTTAATTTTATAGCAAAGGAAACTAATGAAAAATTATAAAATTGCGGTGTTAGCCGGCGATGGTATCGGTCCTGAAATTACACGCGAAGCGATTAAAGTGCTGAAAGTGATTGAAGAGCGCAACGATGTCACCTTTGAATTATTGCCAGCGGCTTTCGGCGCGTGCGCTTATTTTGAATTCGGTGATGCTTTTCCGCAATCGACTATTGATATCTGCGACCAAGCCGATGCGATTTTAAAAGGACCAATCGGTTTAAGTCATGAAGAATCCAAAAAAATTCCGATTGATCAACAGCCTGAACGGGGCGCGTTATTGCCGATGCGTCGTCGTTACAACACCTATGCAAATTTCCGTCCGGTGTCGTTGCCTAAGGCATTGGCGCATTTTTCACCTTTAAAGCCGGAAATCATCGGTGAAGGCATCGATTTGGTCATCGTGCGCGAACTGGTCGGCGGTTTGTATTTCGGTAATAAAGAAATGGGCGTTAACGAGCAGGGTTTGCGCTATGTTAGAGAAACCCTGGAATATGATGAAGTGCAAATCCGTCGGATCATGCATCAGGCGTTCAAATTGGCCAGTAAACGTCGCAAGCTGCTGCATAATATTCACAAAAGCAATGTCTTAAAATCCAGCGTCTTGTGGAACGAGATCATGGAAGAAGTCGCTAAGGAATATCCTGATGTGACTGTGGTCAACTTTTTAGTTGACGCGGCTGCGACGGCATTATGCTTGAAGCCCACTCAATTCGACGTGATGGTGATGGAAAACATGTTTGGTGACATTCTCAGCGACCAGGGCGGCGGTATTTTAGGTTCCTTAGGTCTGATGCCATCAGCTTGTTTAGGTGATGAAAAATCGTATTACGAACCTTCTCATGGCTCCGCGCCTGACATCGCGGGCAAAAATATCGCTAATCCATATTCAATGATTGGCTCGGTGGCGATGATGCTTGAAAACAGTTTTGACATGCAGGAAGAAGCCAAAAACGTTTGGGCGGCGATGCAGGCTGTGTTTGCTGATGGCTATTCGACCGCCGATCTTTCTAAGCCCGGCACTGGTGTGACCATGATTAGTACTGTGGAATTCGGTGACAAAGTGGTGGATAAACTTCGCCAAATGCCGCGCGTGCAATAAATACACTACGCTTAGCACCAGGGATGGTGCTGATTTTCTTTGCTGTACCAGTGAATGCTTTTGCTGAGGACTGTCTATGAACGATGTGATACTGCACGCCTTTGACTGGCCCTACACCCAAGTGACTCGCCAAGCTCAACGAATTGCGGAATTAGGTTATGGTGCGGTCCTGTTGCCGCCGCCGCTCTATTCCGATCCCCAAGGTAAAAGTTGGTGGCAGCGTTATCAGCCGAAAGATTATCGCGTTATTCGTTCCTTTTTGGGCAATAAAGCTGAATTAATTGCCACTATAGAAGCCCTTCATAAATACGGTGTCAAAGTCTATGTCGACATCGTGTTCAATCATATGGCCAACGAAAACCGTCCGGATCCTCTGAATTCTCCGGGTGCTGCTGAATTAACAAATTATCTGAAAGATGCTGAAGCCTTTGAACAAGATCGTTTGTATGGTGACCTTTCAGTCGAGCTGTTTAGCTCAGAAGATTTTCATCACACCGGCGATATCGAAGATTGGCTCGATCCCAAGCAATCGGTCGAACGATCACTGTCGGGCCTTCCCGATCTTAAATTGACCGAGCGCGTCATCACCCAGCAGCGCCTTTGTCTGCAAGCCTTAAATAAACTGGGCATCGACGGCTATCGGATCGATGCGATAAAACATCTACCTGAACAACATGTCCACAGTGCCTTTGAAGACGAAACGCTGAAAGGCAAGTTTCTATTTGCAGAATCGCTCACTTCAAACGATCTCGAAGAACAGTTGTTTCTATGGCCGCTCTTTAACAAAACGGCCATGTCGTTTTATGACTTTCCATTGCATGAAACCTTGCGGGGGGCGTTTTCCCCCCTTGGCAGTATGCGTGAACTGGTTGATCCGGCGGCATTCGGCCAAGCATTACCCAAATTTCGCGCAGTTACATTCAGCACCACGCATGATATGCCCAACAATGAAGGATTTCGCGGCGTCATGTTGCAAAAGCAGGATGAATATCTGGCGAATGCCTATTTGCTGGCGCGGGATGCCGGCGTACCGCTGATTTATTCCGATGCTAATCAAAGCGCGCAGCAGTATCCTGAAGATTGGAATCGCTGGGCGAACGCTTGGCAGCGTTCTGATCTCGTCGCAATGGTGCGTTTTCATAATGCCGTGCATGGTTTGCCCGAACGTTCACTTGATGAGCATGATGGCTTTTGGGTGTTTGCGCGCGGGGAGCGGGGCATTGCCGCGATTAATAAAACCGACTGCTGGCAGCATCCGACTATTCGTACTGAAGGGTTAGGCATAGGGCGTTATGTTTGCCAAATTCATGGCTATCGGATGCAGGTTACTGGTGACTATTTTACTTTTGCGATTGCGCCGCGTCAGGCGCAGTTATGGCTTTATCAAACAGAGGCGTGAGCTGAATGAACAAACAAATTTATCCATTACTGATTGCGCAATTTTTATCGGCCTTTGCCGACAATGCTATTTTGTTTACCGTTATTGCGCTGGTCATGCATTCACCTGATCTGCCGACTTGGTACGTGCCGGCATTGCAAAGTGTGTTTCTGATCGCATTTGTAGTGTTGGCGCCTTGGATCGGAAGTTTTGCCGATCAACACCCCAAATCGCGAGTGCTGATTCTAGGCAATCTGGTCAAGGCGTTTGGCGCAGGACTACTGCTGTTTAATTTTGAACCGTTAATCGCCTATTGCATCGTCGGTGCGGGAGCAGCCATCTACAGCCCGGCCAAATATGGTATCTTGCCGGAACTCGCAGGTCATGAGCAGCTAATGAAAGCCAATAGCTGGATCGAAGGCTCGACGATACTGGCCATATTGACCGGCATGGTCATTGGCGCGAAAGTAGCTGATTATTCGGTCACCATGGCCTTGAGTGGCACCATTGGACTATTTTTAATCTCTGCCGCGACTACCTTGTTATTGCCGGTCAAAATCGCGACTATTGACCCAGAGGGTTCGAAAATTCTATTGTTTTTCAAACAAATGAAGGTATTCTTTAGCTCGCCGCGCTCTCGGTTCAGTATTTTGGGTGCCTCGTTGTTTTGGGCTACCGCCGCCACGCTGCGCGTGATCGTGGTTGCCTGGGCACCGTTGATTCTGCTTTCACATAATGCTTCGGATATTGCTGAACTGACCTTATTTCTCGCGCTAGGCATTATTGCAGGTTCCGCCTTGGTGCCGGGCATTATTCCTTTAGAACAATTACAACGCGCTAAATATCCGGCGTTTGCGATGGGTGTGTTTATTCTGATTTTAAGTCAGATGGATGGCGTTTGGTGGGCACGCCTGGTGTTATTTTTAATCGGCGCGGCGGGCGGTATGTTTATCGTGCCAATAAATGCTGCGGTGCAGGAACTTGGTCAACAAGATATCGGTAGTGGTCGGGCCGTCGCCTTGCAAGGTTTTTTTCAAAATGCCGCTATGTTGGTAGCGGTTGGTGGCTATACCTCGGTGGCCGCTCTTAAGGTAAGCCCAGTTTCTAGTATGTTGGGTCTAGGTTTGATAGTGCTGCTGTGTACGTTTTTGGTGACTCGGCGGATGGGGAGAGAGTATGGCGCTAAAAAATAGGCCATTCATTAAGTTTCCAGACCTAGTTACTTCAGCTTTGTTTGAAGCGATGAATTAAACGCCGTTCTTTCTTGTTAGGTTTGTGAGGACGGTCAAATTGCGGGTATAGGGCTTTTTCGGCACGCTCAAAGGCGATTTGTTCCTGCCGTTTGCTATGGCTTTCAGGCGTTTCGGTGTAGAGCAGACTCGCTTCACTGGCGGGACGGCGCTGATTGTTCAGCGCGGTTACGCTAAGTTCCCAATGATAGTGATCTTTGGCAATCAACAAAATCGTGCCGACTTTTATTTCCTTGCCGGGTTTGGCGCGCAGGCCGTTGACGTGAACCTTGCCACCGGCAACTGCTTCGCTAGCCAGTTGCCGAGTTTTATAAAAACGTGCCGCCCACAACCATTTGTCCAGGCGAATCTGCTCAAGATCGGGCATGGTTAGCTTCTATCGACAGGCAAACCTAATTCACTCCAAGTTTTAAAGCCACCAGCCATGCTTACCGCTTGGGTATAGCCGAGCTTGTGGAGAGTTTCAGTCGCCAAGGCAGAGCGGCCCCCTGATTGGCAGTACACCACTAATTTAGCGTTGGCTGGAATCGGTGGAAGTTCAGAAAGTTTAAATTCCAGAACGCCGCGCGGGATATTTACTGCGCCAGGTAGTTTACCGGCGGCGAATTCTCCTGGTTCACGGACATCAATTAATGCATTGGCTGACAATTGAGCCTGGACATCGTTCGGGTTGATTTCTGTTATGGTTTGTTTCGCGGCGGCGACGAGTTCAAGAGGGGTCATGGCATATACTCTAGGTAAATAAAGCGTTCATACTAACAAGAAACGGGCAGGGTTTAAAGTCACGCAGCTTTTCTAGCCAAGAATTCTACTGTCAAAATGTATCGGCATAATAAATACTCGCCCCACTAAACTTCAAACTTACCCGCTAGGTTCACAAAAAGACAAGTTGTGATGTTCGACGTCTAGAAGCTGTAATTTTGGTCAACAACACTGTTATCAAGGGTTTATTCGTTAAGTTTTTCCGCTAAGCGAGAAAATAGTTATTTGATGCGAAAAACCTGTCAGGCTTTTTTTTGACTTTATAATAGAAAAAAATGGGGGCGAGTAATTACGCTTAAATTTCAAATAAACGTATTTTGATAATTTTATACTTATAAAAACTGTTCTGAAATAGTGAGCAAAGGTTGATGTTGCATGATCCTCAGTGGTAAATTACGTTCAAGATTGCTGAACAAGTGTCGTGACGTTAATCTCACCCCAATTCGATAAGTAGATAAATTCGGTTGGATTTACGATGTTTAAGTTAAATGAGTTAAAAATATATGCGACAGAATAGTTTGAATAAAATCTGGTGGTTATTGGTAATGGCTTTGGGTGTTGGCGGTCCTGTTTTTGGACAATCTTCAGAACCGGTAGCGCAAGTAGAACCCTCAGCAAAGCCTATTGAAATTGAAGTTTATCGAAGTGCGACATGTGGTTGTTGTGGTAAATGGATGGCGCATTTGGTCGATAATCAATTTAAGGTTAATGAGCATGTTGTGGATGATCTTCAGGAATTGAAAAAACGTTACGGGGTCCCTTCAGAACTGGCATCTTGTCATACCGCAATTGTTAATGGCTATGTGGTGGAAGGGCATGTCCCTGCGCAAGATATTTTCAAATTACTGAAAACCAAGCCTAAAGTCGCTGGAATTACCGTGCCGGGTATGCCTGTTGGGACTCCTGGGATGGAAATGGGCGATCAGAAGGATAGTTATCAAGTGATGAGTTTTGATAATAAGAATCCTCCACAAGTGTTTAGCCAATATTAAATTCAAGTTGGGATTTCTACAGCAATTGACTTGGCTAAGTTGGGACTTTTCCATGAGGTAGCCAGATAATGCGTATTTGGTTTCATACGCGGTTGGCAGAAAATAAGGTTTGGATCAGGAGGAAAGCGCTTGGTAGTCTTTGCTAAGCTTAAGCGAGCCGGTTTTTCGTTTAATTGATAGGTGATTATTTTTCCTGCCGAAGTTGCTGACCTAATTGGTCCAGTAGCAACTTAAAATGATCGCAACTCTCAACTTTTAACGCGCCAATTTCAGATAAGATGACTTGGTAATCTTCAGCGGCATTGCCACCGACAATCATGATGATGTCTTGACCAAGCAGTTTTTTTAAACGACGAAGTTCTTTGGCGACAATATGATCCTCAGAGCTGACCGTAATACTAATGGCGACCGCATCGGCATTGCTTGATTTAACGGCGAAGGCAATTTCTTCAGCCGGTAAATCTGGACCAAGATAGGTAATGTGCCAGCCTTTGAATTCGGCAATCAATGCGGCTAATAAGGCCCCTAGTTCATGTTGCTGACCGATGGGTGTGCTGATAACCAAGCGCGGGGCGTTTTCAGCAGGTGAGTAGTTGCTGCGGAGTATATAGACCATTGAACGGATAACTGCGGTGGTCATGTGTTCATGCGCAGGACGCAACACGCCAGCTTTCCAGTCTTCTCCCATTCGCGATAATAACGGCACCAATAAGTTTTCCATAAACACCTGGGCGCCTAGTTCTACGACAGCATTTTCAAAATGCGACTCTATGGCTTTGGCGTCGAACATCAGCATTGCTGCATAACACTTTTCAATATAGTTGTTTGCTAAAGTTTGATTATCGTTGGGTTGGGTTTGCGTGATCCGCGCTGGCGATGGATTTTGCGACGCTTGCTCTGGTTCAATTAATTTATGTAGCTCTTCTAGGGGAAGTTGTGCTATTTGACCAATGCTGTGTCCTTCGGACGTGGCTTGGTTTAAGAGTTTTAGTCGTGCTATATCCAGGTCGCTATAAACTCGATGTCCTCCCTCAGTACGTGAGGGAGTTACTGCTTCATAGCGTCGTTCCCACGCTCGAATTAAATCCGCTTTGACTCCGGAACGCTTGGCAACCGTGCTGATAAGATAACGCGATGAATCGTCGGTATAATTATTCACAAATATCCTCTCATAGTAGACTACTGGCGTGAACCAACATTGATTAGCATTTAAAAAAAATGCTTTCAAATAATCATTCGTTTCCAGTATATCACAACTTCGACAATACCTTGACAATGCTTTTCTGTTTATCGTAGAAGAAACTCGTTTTGTTATTACGAATCTCTTTCGATCATCTTGTTATGCTTTCAACGAAACGCTTCAATAAGTTTTGGAGTTATGTTGATCGCTTGTTACGATTAAAGTTGGTGAGACATGCTCCACTTCTCCCTGAGGGAGAGGGTTGGGGTGAGGGAAATAGAATGTTGCTTTATTAACTCAGCACTCTATATCTGTTTTTTGTCACTGTTTTTCAAGGGGCTTTATAAAGTGATGCTCCCGAGCATTTTGGAATGCTCGGGGCGAGTTGGGCCTTAAGCTTGATTTGCCAGACGACCACTGATCCAAAAAGGGAGTAGTGGAACGGTAAGGCACAGCAGCCAAGTGATTAGTTGGCAATTAGTCAGCGTGAAGCTTAATGAGGTGAATAGGCGTTCGCCAAATCCTGGATAAGCCTCAATTAAATCACGCGCAACGACAAAGGCTTTAGTCTCGCCAATGATCAGTAATAACATGGTAACCAATAACAGTACGGCCAACTTTTTGTCCCATTGTCTATACTTTTGTTCAGATCCTGTTAAGGTTTTAATATCGAAGCTGGTAGTGAAAGGTTGGATTAGCCCCTTCAATTGATAGCTAATAAACCATAGAGCCAGAATACCAACTGCCGGAATCAAAGCCGAATAATTTGGGAAGCTGATATAACGACCATTGATTGCGAGCGTCAAGGTGCGAAAGATCCCCAGGATACCGAGCCCAAAATAGAGCTGATATAGGCGATTACCGAGTTCAAGTGTAAATGCTTGTCCGGCTAATTGACAGTAACAACGCCAGATAATCAGACCGCTCAACGTGAGATTAATGGCTACGATGAAAATGGTGCCGAGTCGCTGCCAATCGCTGTAGCTTGTATACCAGAGAAAACTCGATTGTTTAACGAGTAGCACTATCAATATTTGCAGAATTAAGAGCCAACTCAATTGGTGCTTGATCGGCAAATTTTTAAGTTTGTTCCAGCTAGCTCCGGCTAATAACACAAAGAATCCGATCGCTAATAGAGTCCTATTGAACCAGTTTGAATGTTCATAGACATGACCGGTCAATGGAAATACTTCGTTTCGGTCGATTGTGTATAGTCCCCAGTTGCCGCCAACAACGCCTTCCAAAGCGGTTTTCCATGATTGATTGAAGGCTTCGACGATGTTGTAGTCAAAGCCGTTTTTATTGGCAACCTCTATAAGGGCACGGATAAATTGCGCTTCATTAATTACACCTGGAATCGCGTGACCTCGTTGGCGTCCGGCGCTGGGCCATCCTGATTCGCCAATAAGAATGGGAATATTTGGAACTAGCGCAAACGCTTCATTTTGAACCTGTTTATAAATACGTTCGATATGGGCGGGGGCTAGTTCTACGGAGATGGGTTCGTCTTCCCAGTAAGGCAAGATATGAATAGTGATGAAATCGACTTCCTTGATTAATTGCGGATGCTTCATATACATGGACCAAACATCTGCATAAGATACCGGTTGTTTGATAGCGCGTTTCACTTCCCGTATGTAGCCGATCAGTTCTTCAGGTTCGAGGTCGCCGCGTAATAATACCTCGTTTCCGACAATCACCCGTTTAACGACATCCGTATTTTGATTGGCAGAGCGGATTAATTCGGCAATTTCTTTCTGATTGTCATCGGCTTCTCCGCCTAGCCATGCACCCTGGAGAAGATTCAGGCCATATTTGCGTGCTAACCCAGGGATCAAGGGCATGGTACCTTCGGCGCTGGCGTAGGTTCGAATACTGTGGGTTTTTTTTGACATTAACTGCATGTCGGCTTCAACTTCTTCAGGGGAAGGGAATATTTCATCCAATGGCCCCTGTCCATCCCGGTAAGGCGCAAACGATAGGCTGTTTAATTTGCCCTGAGGAACATCATGTCCGACATCTTTGGGTAAATTCAGGCCATATTCTAATAGGGCGTAAACTAAGATAATCGAGACGATAGCAAGGATTGTTTTCATGTATGGGTGTAGGTCAATACTTAATTTAGTGGCTCGGAATCGAAGCAATTTACTTCGACATATAACAAAAACCTAAAGTTATCTCGGAACAAGTGCAAACAAAAACTCTTTTTTCACCATCGTCCAGATCAAGCCGATGCTCAAAATATGAATGAGCGTATTCAGCCAGAAATTATGATAACCGGGTAAGGGGGTGTTGTTCCAGAATAATACAAGATAAACATGCCAGATGAAAACATACAGTGATGCTTGGCCGATTGGAATCAAAAGCCAACCGAACCAGCGATAGCAATGCTGCCAGTGCCAGTTTATAAATGCAAATAGAGTCGTGTAAAACAATACATTATTTATGATTCGGCCTATGCCTAAACTGCTTTTATAAAACCAAGTCATGTAAATTTTTTTATAGGCGAGGGGGGTAAAAACCTGCCATGTTGCCCAAGGCCAAAATACTGGTTCAGGATTTGCGAGTGCGAACAGCATAAATAAAGTTGAGAAAAAAACCGCTAGATAGATCCAGTGTTTATGGAGATGATCAGCACAAAATACAAATACTTTTTCGTAATGAAAACCCAAGATGATTCCGTTATAAAACAACATTTGCCAAGTAAGCACTGGAAAGGCATATTCAAATCCAGCATTAGTAATCCGTATTTCAATCCACATGTTGATGATATAAGCACCCCAGCTTAATGCCAACAATTGTGCGGTATAGTGCTTATCTAATAGATACAACACAAACGGCGCCCAGGCGATTAAAAATGCGTAGAGTCCAATCACACGAAATTGGTGCGGACCAATCTCCAATAATAATAATTGTCTGAGGGTTTGTTGCCACGGACTTCCTTCGGCGGGAAATAGTGGATGTGATGGCCCACCCGCAGGACTCACCCAATGGGTGATTGAATTCATATCAATGCTTGGAATATGCATGAACAGCAAAATACTGAGTACCATGATGATATTCACAATATAAAGCTGGCCGGCTCGACGCACTAATTTTAATGCGGCTGCCTGAAATCCTTCCTTAATAAGACGCTTTTTATTGACAATTCCTAGTACGACCCCCGAAAGTGCGACAAAGCCTTCGGCGCTAGAAATCATTCCTAGCCGTTCCCACATAAAGACGCTTAGCAACGAAAGGTATTCTAAATGTACACAAATGACCACGATCATTACGAGACCGCGCAGAAAGTCCAGTCGTAAATCGCGTCCATGTTGGACATAGCTATATTCTGAGGCTATCCAATAAGGCATGAAGGTATGCTTAAGATTTTAAGGTCATTGAATATGGACGTGCGGCTAATGATCTAAATAACCAACAGCAAGTCCGTTGGTTATTTGAATATTAGGTGTGAGTGCGCGAGAAAAGGATATGGATTGATGCACAGATTAAATGTTACTCAATATTCATATTGAATTAATCGGTCGGTTGATTGATGGCTATGCTAAAACTCAGAAAATAGGCTTACATGGAGGCCTGAATAAACGAAATTGAGTTTTATGGGCGGGCATTATATAACAATTAATCGAAGCTTTATGGATTTACAAATTTATAGATTGATTTATTGGTATCAAATGAAGGGTAATGGTTTGATAATTGAAAATATTTTAGAAAATCTGCACTTAATTATTGTGGCAATCATTGTTATTGGCACAATAAATGCTGTATTCCTGAAGATATTAGTTCTTTATCTATGTGGTCGTGATAGAATAACGATGAGGTATAGAACATTTCGTCATCGACAATTAAGAATGCTTGGCTATTTTTTCCGATAGTAGATCGTTCATGCAATACTCAGCCAATTGATTAACTAAAGAAGCTATTAACGTTTTTACCCTCCCTTTTTTTATAATTTCGATTTGCCGTTTTTGACTTACCTCATTAGAGGTTGGTCTTAATTTATAGAATAGGGGCTTTTATCGTTAATAAATGATCAAACTTAAATTCGGACGAATTTGTTATGAGTTGATCTGGGTTTTCCGATTGTTAAGACGAATCATGCGGCCTTAATGGGGTTGCTTGATTTTTGGCGAACAATTCAAATTAAACAATTATTTATAATAACTATGGATAAAGATCAAGTTTTTAAAGATGAAATTCTAAAACCGACAGATTTTAAATTTACCAGTACCGTAGCAAATGTTTTCGATGATATGGTCAATCGGTCGGTTCCATTTTATGGTGAAATGCAGCGGATGATGTCTGAGCTAGCTGCGGACCATGCAAAGCCGGGAAGTCTGGTTTATGATCTGGGATGTGCGACTGGTGCTACGATGATTGGCATGGATACGACCGTTGCTGAAGATATCGGTTTTATCGGTATCGATGATTCGCAAGAGATGTTGGATAAATGTCAAAGTAAGCTGGAGGCAGCTAATTTTAAACGTCCGTTTGAATTGCAAGTGGCTGATCTTAATCAAGAAGTTCAAATCGATAATGCCTCAGTCGTGATTTTATGCTTGACGCTGCAATTTGTTCGTCCGATTAGCCGGGCAAAATTGCTCAAGAGTGTTTTCGATGGTTTGAATTCAGGCGGAGTCTTGATTCTAATTGAAAAAATCCTGGGTGAAGAAAGTGGCATGAATCGCGATTTCATCAAATATTATTATGATCATAAGCGTCGGAAAAATTATACCGAGATGGAAATTTCTCAAAAACGTGAAGCATTGGAAAATATCTTGATTCCGTATAAGCTCAGTGAAAATTTAACGTTATTAAGTGAGACCGGATTCTCGCATAGCGAGGTTTTTTTCAAATGGTACAATTTTGCTGGAATAATAGCGGTGAAAAAATGATTCAAATAGGCAACTTCTTCTTTAAATATCGCAACTGGGTATTCATTCCGATGTACTTGGCTGTTTTTATTCCTTCGCCTGAATTATTGGGAGAAGATAAGCGGCATTGGTTAATTATTCTAGGTTTGTTCATTACTATTTTGGGGCAGGCGATTCGCTGTTTAACCATTGGTTTGGCGTATATTGATCGAGGCGGCAAGGATAAAAAAGTCTATGCCTCGCAATTGGTCACACAAGGGATTTTTAATCATTGCCGAAATCCACTATATATTGGTAATATCCTGAAATTGCTCGGAATTGCGGTTCTTGCCAATTCTGTGCTCTATTTGGGGGTGTTTATTCCGGCGTTCTTGTTTATTTATCAAGCGATAGTGTTAGCTGAAGAAAATTTCCTTGCTGGAAAATTCGGGCCAGACTATGTCGACTATTGTCAGCGAGTTAATCGTTGGATTCCGAATGTTGCTGGTTTGAGTGATACTCTCAAAAGCATGAGTTTTAGATGGCAACGGCCAGTCGTCAAAGAAATCTCCTCTATTTATGTTTGGTTGATCGGTATATCGGCGGTGCTCTTATATAAGTATCCGGAGTTGACCAATGGCGATACAGCATTGCGTGATCAAAATTTTTTCATTTCGATTGTGATATGCACTGCACTTTATCTTGGAATCAGGCATTTAAAAAAGATTGGGATTCTGCAGGGGCTTTAGATGTGAAGTTTGCCAGAAGGGTTATCTGCTAACCCTTCTGGAATGTTTGTGTATCTAAATTATAGATTGCTTGAGAGTTGTTTTATTGGTTCGATAATTTAGAAATTATAAAAAACAAGTTGACAGTTTGCCGGATAGAGTTATAATGGTGAGCTTTCCTGAGTTAATTCATCTTTGTTGATGGGTTGGCGGCGGGGTGGGTTGTTGCATTATTTATGTTAGTGGCTATTTTGGGTTTTGATACGGGTGTTTTTTGGATCAGAGCTTCTCGAAAAGAAA
>CANNKG010000121.1 GCA_947505105.1 Methylococcaceae bacterium
GATAAGGATGTCGAGGAGGTGATGAAAAAACTTAACCATCGACCACGGAAAAGCCTTAACTATAAAACACCTCATTCAGTCTTTTTTGCAGAATCTTTGCCGAAGGCCGCATGACAACTAGGATTGCACTTCGGAGTTGAATCCGCCCCGGAATGAAACTCACATAAAATACAAAAATCAAAATGCGTTATTTATAGGAGCAGCCATGCAACAGACCGTAACTATCGATTGCCCCCCAGAAATACTGTTGGGTCTTCATTTAAATGCCGAAGGTTTTGCGAAATATTTAAAACAACAAGCCGCTATCAATTTGTTCAAGGAAGGCAGGCTATCATCAGGTACTGCAGCCGCATGGCTGGGTATCGATAGAGTCACTTTTCTTGCCATGGCTTTTGCAGCGGGTGCAATCCTGCTGGAAGATACAGCAGATGACTTCGCGCGTGAAATAGCCTTGCTATGATTGTATTTTCCAATACTACGCCCATTATTGCTTTAAGCAGCATTCAGCGTTTAGAACTTTTACCACTGTTGTTTGGCGAAATCCATCTGGTAACAGAGGTCATTGACGAATGCACTGTAGGCGGCCCAGTTTCCGTACCGACTCTTCATCAGCTAAACTGGATAAAACCAGTGCAATCAACTCCTTTGCAAAATACCAGTGTTTTGCTTGAACTGGACAAAGGCGAGAAACATACCTTGGATATGGCCTGTAAATATAAAGCAGACTGGGTAATCATCGACGAAAAAATCGGGCGTAATATGGCGGAGTATTTGGGGCTACGTGTCACCGGCACATTAGGTATTTTACTTAAAGCCAAACAACAAGGCTTAATCGCGTCGTTTTCAGACAGTGTCAAATCCATGCAAACACAAGGTATTTATTACCAATCTACCCTGATTACCAAACTAGCTCAAACAGTAGGAGAAGGATGAACTACCCGAGTATCCGCATAGAAGATGCGATTCTGTCGCCGGACTTCTTCGACAGACTGCATGATGACGCCATCAGCCAACGTCTTGCCAATTGTGTCCTCGATACGAGTATAAAATCTTCCGTCCCTGCACCTGCACAAGATTACGGACGTATATTTTAAAGCAAGCTGAAAAGGAGACTGAATAATTACCATGAATTTTGGGACAGGCACAAAAAAGCCCCTGAAGCCAAATCGACTTCAGGGGCTTTACTGAAACTTACAACAGACAGTTTCGGTTTGGGCTTACATCATACCGCCCATGCCACCCATTCCGCCCATGCCACCCATATCTGGCATGCCACCGGCTTTATCGTCAGATGGTGCATCAGCAACCATGACTTCAGTCGTGATCATTAATGCTGCAACTGATGCGGCATTTTGTAAGGCAGTACGAGTTACTTTCGCAGGATCTAAAATACCCATTTCGATCATATCGCCGTATTGACCCGTCGCGGCATTGTAACCGAAGTTACCGGTGCCTTTAGCGACTTCATTCAAGACTACAGATGATTCATCACCAGCGTTAGCAACGATTTGACGTAATGGCTCTTCCATTGCGCGACGTAGGATGTTTACACCAACGCTTTGATCGTGGTTAGCGCCTTCCAAGCCAGCTAACGCAGAAATCGCGCGAACTAAAGCAGTACCACCGCCAGCAACCACGCCTTCTTCAACCGCAGCGCGGGTTGAATGTAATGCATCTTCAACGCGAGCTTTTTTCTCTTTCATTTCAACTTCAGTCGCCGCGCCAACTTTGATAACCGCAACACCGCCGGCTAATTTAGCTAAACGTTCTTGCAATTTTTCTTTGTCATAATCAGAAGTCGCTTCGTCAGATTGCGCGCGGATTTGGGCAACGCGGGCTTTGATTTGTTCTTCAGAACCTGAACCGTCGATAATGGTGGTGTTTTCTTTGCTGATTTGAACGCGTTTAGCAGTTCCCAACATGTCTAATTCAGCTTTTTCTAAAGATAAACCGACTTCTTCAGAAATTACCGTACCGCCAGTCAAAATTGCGATATCTTCCAACATCGCTTTACGACGATCGCCGAAACCTGGGGCTTTAACTGCTGCAACTTTAACGATGCCGCGCATGGTGTTAACCACCAAAGTTGCTAAGGCTTCGCCTTCAACATCTTCGGCAACGATCAATAATGGACGACCTGATTTTGCAACGCCTTCCAGAACCGGTAACATTTCACGAATGTTAGAGATTTTTTTGTCATACAACAAAATTAATGGGTCGTCTAATTCGACGCTCATGCTTTCTTGTTTGTTGATGAAGTATGGAGACAGGTAGCCACGGTCAAACTGCATACCTTCAACAACGTCTAATTGGTTTTCAAGACCTGAACCTTCTTCAACGGTAATGACGCCTTCTTTACCGACTTTTTCCATTGCTTCCGCAATGATTTTACCGACTGACTCGTCAGAGTTCGCAGAGATGGTGCCTACTTGAGCAATCGCTTTGTTGTCTGCGCAAGGTGTTGCTGCCGCTTGGATTGCGTCAACCGCTTTCGCTACCGCTAAATCGATACCGCGTTTTAAATCCATAGGATTCATGCCCGCAGCAACCGCTTTTAAGCCTTCGTTCACGATAGATTGTGCTAATACAGTCGCAGTCGTGGTGCCATCACCAGCGACATCAGAAGTGTGTGAAGCCACTTCTTTAACCATTTGTGCGCCCATGTTTTCGAATTTGTCTTTTAATTCGATTTCTTTGGCAACCGACACACCGTCTTTAGTAATGGTTGGAGCGCCAAAGCTTTTGTTTAATACCGCGTTACGGCCTTTAGGACCCAAGGTTACTTTTACTGCATTGGCTAAAATATTTACGCCTTTCACCATCCGGCTACGCGCGTCATCACCGAATAATACTTCTTTTGCTGCCATGTTCTTTCCTAAAAAATAAAGTTGTTTACAAGATTAGTTCAATAAAACGTAGGCTTAGCCTAAAACGCCCATTATGTCTTCTTCACGCATGACAATGACATCTTCGCCGTCAACTTTGACTTCATTGCCGGAATATTTGCCAAATAACACTTTGTCACCGACTTTCACATCCAATGCGCGAACTTGACCGTTGTCTAAAGATTTACCCGGACCGACCGCCAAAATCACGCCTTGGCTTGGTTTTTCGGCTGCAGAACCCGGTAATACAATACCGCCTGCAGTCACTGCTTCTTCTTCTACACGTTTAATAATGACTCGATCATGTAAAGGACGTATTTTCATTCATAGCTCCTAAGCAATATTAATTTTAAATATTTAGATAAAATTGTTAGCACTCACTAACAGTGACTGCTAATGATAATCAGCTTTTGCAGTCTGTCAAGTTCTTTGGCATCATTCACGCTCACCCATTGCTGAACAAAATATCTTATGAATGACGACCAATTACTCCGTTACAGCCGACAAATTATGCTGCCGCAAGTTGACATTGTAGGGCAACAGAAACTGCTTGCCGCCCGAATCTTGATTATCGGCGCCGGTGGCCTCGGCTCCCCTGCCGCCATGTATCTTGCAGCTGCGGGAGTCGGCCAAATTACGCTGTACGATAATGATCAGGTGGACCTATCGAATCTGCAACGTCAAATTGCTCACTACACGACTGATATAGGGATAGATAAGGTAATTTCAACCCAACAGACGTTAAATAATCTCAACCCGGAAGTTCGCGTGATCGCGAATAAACAACGTCTGGAAGGCGATGCATTGCTGCAAGCAGTTGCCGAAGCAGATCTGGTGCTGGATTGCAGCGATAATTTCACGACCCGCTTTGCAATTAATGCCGCGTGCGTTAAACATCAGACACCTCTGGTTTCGGGCGCAGCGATTCGTTTTGAAGGGCAAGTAGCGGTATTCACGCCAGGGCGGAACGCAAGTCCCTGTTACAACTGTTTATATCAGCAGGACGGTGACGAATTACTCAACTGCAGCCGAAATGGCGTGATTGCCCCGATTACCGGGATTATCGGCGCCATGCAAGCGCTGGAAGCCATGAAAATTATTATGCAGATTGGCGCGCCATTAACGGGACGCTTATTATTACTGGATGGGTTAACGATGGAATGGCAGACTTTACGCTTGAAGAAAAATCCGAACTGCCCGAGTTGTCACGACTTGCCGAATACATAGGCATAAAACCAAATGATGCAAGGTGCCGCTACAGGCGAACACCTTGGATCATGAATAGCCAAGCTATTTTAATTAGGCATCGGGCGCTTTAGTGGCGCTATCTTTAGCCGTGGATGACTTAATTTTGTTGAACAGTTTTTCTACCTGGGTTAACACCCAGGATTCGCTATCGCCATGCGGTTCAGTTTCCCCGAATGGCTTGCCATTTTCCTGGTTGAATTTATAAATAAAGTAGCCGAGCGGTGCAAATGCGCCAGCAGCAATAATCAGCATGATAATAAATAGCCACGCAACTCCCATACATCCTCCTGGTTAAAACGTTAATAATGTTATTATTTTTTTATGGTTTAGCGGTTTGATGATACTCTTTTCCGGTTCTAAAAAAAACTGTTTTGCCATTTAATTCTGCGAAATTTTGAATTTGGCATTATTGATTTTAAACCCTCAATCAGCCGCAACCTGCTCTGAATAAAGCCCAAGTGAGAAGCCATTGGAATGCGCACAACAGCATCAAACGGGAAGAGCGCATCAAGCGATGGCAACAGTAAATTCGTGATTGGACAAACTACTTTAGAATCTGCCAACAATAGCGACGGATTAAGAAAATCGAAGGCTGGATTCGACGCCATATACACAAATACTTCAGACAACGCTGGCACAATCGGCCCGGAAGATTAAACGCATTACGGAAACTAAAACGCTGGGGCTTATGGGTTCCAGCAGATTTTGTGACGACTTAAGTCGCTAGGTTCAACCCTATGTCCGGTAGTGAGGGAGACGTAACGGGCACAACAATCTTAGTGGTATGATTGTCCAATTGATAACCAACGTCCAAAAACCTTATGAATGTCAAAATCGCTCATTCCCTCACCAGTCCAGAAGACTATTTACATAATGAACAGCTGGCAGATACCAAACATCAGCTCATTGATGGTGAAATATACGCAATGGAGGGTGCCAGCCAAAACCATAACCTTTTGTCACTTAACATTGCCAGCGAATTAAAAAATCAGTTAAAAGGCAAACCCTGCCGTACCTTTATGGTTGATATGAAAGTCAGGGTTGGCGACGACTTTTATTATCCCGATGTTATGGTGGTCTGCGCGGAAGACAAAGCACACGAATACTACAAAACAGCGCCGATTATCATTGTTGAAGTGCTCTCCAAAAGTACCCGTAAATTTGACCAATCCAGCAAACGCCTCCACTGCCAAAGCATCCCGACGCTGGAAGAATATGTTTTAATCGAACAAGACAAAGGTGAAATTCAAGTTTTTTGCAAAAATCAACACTGGCAATCGTCTTATTACTATCTGGGCGACCAAATCACCTTCCAATCGCTGGGCGTTACAGTGTCAGTGTCAGACATTTATGATCAGGTCGATAATGAAGATGTACTGGCATTTTTAACACAAGCGCAACTATAAAAAACGTCTCCCATCGTTAATAGCCCGCCCCGCTCAGTTAGACCTGAATTACTACAATTTAACCGCCGTACGGATGTAAGAGCGTTCACCAAATCCGTCCGATTCGGTGAGTTCACTGGCCCAGTCGAGTGATATGATGTCACGTCGGACATGTTGGTGGAAAGAGGAATTTTGATTGCCCGCCAACGCCCGGAATAATTCGCATCGTCTTCCGGTAACGTCCAAACAGTGTGTAAATGTTCGGGCAATATCACAATGGCATCAATGGTGAAAGGGCGTTCCGCCCGAACCGAACGAAATGCGTCGCGCAGCAAATCCACATTCCGTAACAGAACATCCGAAGACCGATCCCGCAAGGTCGCCCTGAAAAAAAACGTCCCGCTCGCAACGCGATTACGTCAATATAGCACCATGCCAATTCAATCAATAAGTAAAAATGCAGTAATGCGTAGTCCGTATGAAGCAGTGCGGAATACGGGGCATCGACGCCACAAAAGCCCGGATTCCGCATGCTCCATCCGGCAGCCAAGCTGAAAAAAGCCCATGCAATATTAAATTTTACAGTAACGAATAACTCATTGCCTGAGCCACACCAACCACCTCAATTCCGGCAACCGAAGTCAGCTCAGGTTCGGAATTCGCCCCACTTACAGGATCGTAACCCGTTTTGAAATTAAAGCCTCCGCTATCGATAAAGCCGGGAAAGGCATTACCAGACAGATCGGTAACCCCGTCATTGCTGATGGTTAAGTAATATTGAGTGCCGGGTAACAAGTGAGCGGCAGGATTAATATCCAACTGTTTCGGGTTATCCAAATGAAAGGTAATACGCCCCCCTGCGTTACCAATCCCCTGAGTAAAACTTTCGACAAGGCTATTATCCGCAGTCTGATGTAATTCAATGCGCCCATTCCCGAAACGAACCGATTCGTTAAACTCCAATTGCAAATGACCGTCAAGCGCGATCAAGGTTTGATTATCGACTGGCTGTGATGCAATCAATTCCGGTGCCGAAGTATCGCGCGGAACAACAAAACTCAGTCGCTTCGGATCACTGATTCCTGCAAAAGCATTTCCGGCTGCATCCGTAATCGCCAAGTCAGAAATAGTCAAATAATATTCGGTTTGCGGTTCGAGTAAATTCTGCGCGAGCCGAATATCGACAATGCTATCAATCTGCATGGCTCTATCCCCGAGCGAGCCAATACCCTGGGTAAATGTTTCGATTAAACGGCCATCACTTTTTCGGTGTATTTCAATGACGCCCCCTCCTAAATTAATGCTTTCGTCAAATTGCAGACTCAGTAGGTCCTCTTTATTTAAATGATCAAGCGATAAAAACTTTGTGAATAGCTGAGGAGCAATCAGGTCTGGGGGCGGAGGAAGCTCAGTCGTCCAGAATAAATAACCACCTGGAGTGCTATAGTCTACGAATGAATTACCGGCAAGATCGGTAATCGCGTTATCGGAAAAAGTCAAATAATAGGCTGTGGATGGCAGCAAATCGCTTGCCGGATCAACATCAACCATTTTAGACTTTGAGTAAAACTCAGAATTAATTGTGATACGACCTCCCATCGACCCAACGCCATGATCGAAACGCTCAATCAAACTATGATCAGAGACTTTGTGCAATTCTATGCTTCCTTCGCCTAGTTGCACCTGTTCAATAAACGACAAGGTAATAGGCGATTGATCATGCAAGCGAATATCGGTGCCGCCACTTCTAATCAAATAGGGTTCGTATTGATCCCCATCCGATCCCGCTGTAAAAAAATAAAATGATTCGGAATCGCTAATGCCTGAAAATACCTCCCCGGTCGTATCACCCAGAATCGCTCCAGGCTCAACAGTGACATAATAGTGCGTCGCCGGCAGTAAATTTATGGCCGGGTCGATAATCAGTAAATCGGAATTAGCACTGATGCTACCGCCTGCCGAACCAACCCCATTGTTGAAGGTTTCTACAATACTTTGATCGCTTGCGTTATGCAGCACAATTGCCCCGGCGCCAAGTTTAATCGAGTCGGAAAACCATAACATGATATTTTCGGAAACCGATTTACCAATGTGATCATCAGGGTAATCCTCCATAGTAGGCGCAGGGATCAATCTTAGCCCAAGCTCAACCGAAGCTGGCGGTATTGAAAATAAACTAGGCTGGATATCAGGAACACCGGGATATGCATTTCCGGCACCATCGATAATCGCGTTGTCGCTGATGGTGATGTAATAATTTTCATCAGGACTGAGCTGTGTGTGAACATTCAATACCAGAGAACGGTCGCCCACGGAAATATAACTATCGGACGAACCAATCCCCTGTTTAAAGGTCTCGATAAGAGCATGATCGGATTCTCTACGGAGATTAAGCTCACCGGTTCCTAACTGTACGTCCTCGTTAAAATAAAAGCTAACGCTGGTTGGGTAACGAATATCTGCTTGAGATGAGCTAAAGGCATAATGATAGCGAAACTCAGGCGCCTGATGATCTGCCCCTATTGAAGTAAACCGAAAGGTATCCGCATCAGTAAAGCCTGGAAAGACTCCACCT
Source organism: Methylococcaceae bacterium (assembly GCA_947505105.1). Classification (GTDB taxonomy): domain Bacteria; phylum Pseudomonadota; class Gammaproteobacteria; order Methylococcales; family Methylomonadaceae; genus SXIZ01. The sequence continues at coordinate 8,094 of CANNKG010000121.1, forward strand.
TTATCGCTGATCACGGTATTGTCGGCAATCGTCAGATAATAGGCCGTATCTGGCTCAAGATCGGCACCCGGATTAATTCTAAGATTTGTTTTTGACTCGGATACCGACCCACCCGCAGAGCCTAGGCCGTTCTTAAACGTTTCGACGATACTATGATCAGCAGCCTTATATAAACCGATTTCACCACTGCCCAAATGAATTTTTATATTAAATTGCAGCAGAAAATCAGATGTCAGTGGAACCGTTGCTTGATTAATAAATGGCGTAGCGCCCTGATAGTTGTCGTAGTCGATTGCCGGAATCGAGGCGGCAGGATCATCAAAATAGCGTTCAGGATGCAAATTAACCAACTCCGGAGGCTGAATATCTGGTCCGACTGCCTTAAATATTTGGGTCGGCATACTGACGGCATTACCTGACAAATCAGTTACAGCATCACCGGAAAAACTAAAATAATATTCAGTCCCAGGAGTTAACGCTTGAGCCAGAGTGAAACTCAGCTCCCAGCGAAAGGTGCTCGCAATGCCTCCCTGAGAATCCACACCATGATCGAAAGAGGCCACCACGCTATGATCAGAAGCTTTATGCAACTGAATAGCGCCATTGCCGAGCCTGATATTTTCGTCAAAAATAATTGATACTGCTTGATATGGCTTTGGATAGGGGTTAGTCATCAATGGTCCGGGCACCTCAATTGAATTTATCTGCGGCGCCACACTATCCGCTTTATCGGTCGTAAAATTCACCGTAGTTGCCCCTATCGCATTGCCGACAGAGTCGCGGATCACATGGTCGGAAAACGTCAAATAATATTCGGTGGCTGGTTTTAGATCATTGCCGGGGGAAATCATCAAGTCACCCATAATCCCCAAACCGCCCTGTGCGGACCCCACACCATTGGTAAAACTTTCCACGAGACCTTGATCGGATGCCTCGTGCAGTTCAATCACACCATCGTCGAGCCGAATCGCCTCATTAAACGGAATCTCGATTCTATTGATTTTAGGCGGGTAGTATTGCGCATAGATAATATCCTCGCGAGAAATCGTCGGCGCGCTAACATCGGAGGATTTCGCCTTCAGAATCGGATCGGTTAGCGTAATCAATGCCGAATTCGGAAGGAACGAGCGGTTTAGTGGTGTCGTCATGGTAATATCCTCAAAGCTAAAACTGTTCGCGGTTTCGAATCCAATCGAGCGTTACCCACGAACTACCGCACCAAATAAGTTGCCTTGTATTATTTGGAAAGTAAAAGAATGTGATTAATATGCGATTAATCATCGAGATAAAAGCTAGCATCAGCCATTTTAACTGAAAATAGTGACTGAGCACATCTCTAGCGTTATCGCAAACTCAAAAGTGCACCCAACCTAAGCGGTCAATTCCCATAAGGGGGATGAGTTTGTCCGCTTGACAAGGAGAGGATTAAGGAGAGGTAAACGATTACCCCCCAAACACATCTTCGACAATTTACAGTTCATCCTTGAATGCAATTTGTCGAAAAACCCACCACGAACGGCTAGGTTAACTTATCATCCGCCCACTGAAATTGATTGAGAACTTGACTATGGAGCTTCATTCAAAAAGATCCTGCGTCACCAGTGGTCGGGGTGGCGTTTTCAAACCAAAATGCGCGTAGGTGTTCTGGGTTACGACCCTGCCGCGCGGCGTGCGCATAATGTAACCCTGTTGAATCAAATAGGGTTCGAGCACATCCTCAATCGTGCCGCGCTCTTCGCTAAGGGCTGCCGCCAAGGTATCGAGACCAACCGGGCCGCCGTCAAAATTGTCGATAATCATCTTGAGCAATTTGCGATCCTGAGCATCGAAACCGCTTTGATCGATTTGTAACATTTCGAGCGCGCTGCCGGCAATGTCGAAGGTAATCCGGCCATCGCCTTTAACTTCTGCAAAATCACGCACCCGGCGCAACAGGCGATTGGCAATCCTCGGCGTCCCACGCGAACGACGCGCGATTTCATGTGCGCCATCGGCTTCGATACTAATACCCAAGACCTTGGCGGAACGTTGTACGATAATCGTAAGCTCCGCGTTGCTGTAAAATTCCAGACGTTGCACGATGCCGAAACGGTCGCGCAGCGGCGAGGTGAGCAAACCGGCGCGAGTCGTCGCTCCGACTAAAGTAAACGGCGGCAAATCCAGCTTGATCGAACGCGCGGCCGGTCCCTCGCCGATCATCAAGTCAATTTGGTAATCCTCCATCGCCGGGTAGAGAATTTCTTCGACCGCCGGACTCAAGCGATGAATTTCATCGATAAACAACACGTCATGCGTCTGCAAATTCGTCAAAAGGGCCGCCAAATCTCCGGCTTTTTCAAGCACAGGTCCTGAAGTTTGCCGAATATTGACGCCCATTTCGGTCGCGACAATATTCGCCAGCGTGGTTTTACCCAAGCCCGGCGGTCCGAAAATCAGCACATGATCCAAGGCCTCCCGACGCGCGACCGCCGCCTGGATGTAAATTTCCATTTGCGCGCGCAATTCCTGCTGGCCGATATATTCACTGAGCCGTTTGGGTCGAATCGCACGGTCTTGGCGCTCTTCATCATTTTTAGTACCGGCACTGACGAGGCGATCACTTTCAATCATCGAATGCTACTCTGTAAGGCCAGACGAATAATATCTTCACAGGATTTATCCTGCACATCGATAGTTTGAACCATTTTAGCGGCATCCTGAGGTTTGTAGCCTAATGAACATAAGGCGCTAATCGCTTCCTGTTTCGGACTGCCGCTCTTGGTCGGTGCGGCCCCAGCCCCCGACGAACTGGGGGCATCGGTCGAAACGGCTGTGCCAAAATCGGGCAAACGATCACGCATTTCAATAATCAAGCGCTCAGCGGTTTTCTTGCCGACGCCGGGTAAACGAACAAGCGCATGGGTGTCGTTATCGTCGACACAGCGGCGAAATTCGGCAGCGCTTTGGCCGGATAAAATCGTCAACGCCAGTTTAGGACCGACGCCGTTGACCTTGATCAAACTCCGAAACAACAGGCGATCATCTTGGGTCGAAAAACCAAACAAACTATGCGCATCTTCTCTAATGACGAGGTGCGTATACAAGGTCAGTTCCTCGCCGACCGCCGGTAGAGTATAAAAGGTCGTCATCGGGGCTTCGAGTTCGTAGCCCACCCCCTGCACATCCAGCACCAGACTCGGCGGCGTTTTGGCAAATAATTTGCCGCGTAAAAATCCAATCACGCGATTCTTCCTTGCTGTAAGCGTTCAGCCGTTTGTTGATAATGAGCGTGACACAGACTGATCCCCAAGGCATCACTCGCATCGATTTGCAACGCGCCCTGCAAGTTCAATAAAATTTTGACCATGTGCTGCACCTGTTCCTTATCGGCATTGCCTTTGCCAACTAAGGCCTGTTTCACTTGGCGTGCCGCATATTCAAACACCGGCAGACCGCTTAATTGCACCGCGCAAATGGCCGCGCCGCGCGCTTGACCCAGTTTTAGCGCCGAATCGGCGTTTTTATGCATAAACACCTGTTCGATCGCCATCTGCTCAGGTTGATAGCGTTCAACAATTTCCCGAATTCCGGCAAAAATTTGTTGCAGTCGATCCGGAAAATAATCGGCCTGAATACGAATACAGCCGCTCGCGATGTAACGTTGCTGTCCCGGCAAGGCCTCGATAATGCCATACCCCGTCACCCTCGACCCTGGGTCTATCCCTAAAATACGTGCCATACGACCTACTATTAAAAATTAAAAAATGGCTGCTCTACCCCAACCGCTCCATAATGTCATCGGCGATTTCAGCATTGGAATAAACATTTTGCACATCGTCCAAATCTTCCAGGGTGTCAATCAAGCGTATCAGCTTTTCGGCATCTTCAAAACTTAATGGGGTATTTAGATCGGCCTGCATTATCACCTCGGCATTTTCAGGCGAAAAACCCGCCGACTGCAAAGCCTCCTTGACCGCCAAATAATGCTCAGGCGTGGTCTGTACCTCAACCGAGCCGTCTTCATCACTGATCACATCATCGGCTCCCGCGTCCAGCGCCGCCTCAATCAGCGCATTTTCATCCACACCGGCCGCAAAATTTAATATGCCCAATTTTTTAAACATATACGCTACCGAACCATCGGTGCCTAAATTACCGCCGGCCTTTGTGAAAGCATAACGCACATCGCTGACGGTGCGATTACGGTTATCCGATAGGCAATCAACAATAAGGGCCACGCCGCCGGGACCATAGCCTTCATAGCGAATTTCTTCGTAAGTTTCGGCGCTCAACGCGCCAGCGGCTTTTTTGATAGCATTATCAATGGTATCTCGGCGCATGTTTGCACCAAGTGCCTTATCGACGGCAGTCCTTAGGCTAGGATTAGTCGAAGCATCCATGCCGCCACTTTTCACCGCCACGGAAATCTCCCGCAACATTTTGGTAAAAATCTTGCCCCGTTTGGCATCTTGCCCCGCCTTACGGTGTTTAATATTCGCCCATTTGCTATGTCCAGCCATACGTCCTCAACGCATCATGTAAAATTTAAGCATTCTACCATTGCCCTTAAGAACCGGCATATCTAGCCTGGATTTATTAGCCGTAACCGAGTAATCGCTCGCAATTCTAAAATGCAACACAACTACATATTACTGAATAACTGGAATAACAAAACGAATCAGTTTCATAGTAAATAATGCTAAAAAAATTCTCCAAAACAAATAAATTTCAATTTTGCTTATCATCCGATTTAGCAAAATGTCTGGATTTTACCCAGGCCGCGCAGGCCATTCCCACGACGACATAAGTATATTGCACGACTAAGGCCGATAGGGTGTTCGGACTATGCTCCACCGCATCGCGCATACCCGGCGTCACCACCAGCGTCCAAACGACCGCAGGCACAAAATAAACTACAAACCCTAAAAATGCCGAGGGTAGCGGCGCCTTACCCGATGCTAAAGCACTTTTATAAAACCAGACGACGATCATAATTGCTGCCAGTGTACCCGCCATAAACAATGTTTCCGAAAAAATTAAGGGAGCGTTATCTTAATATGCCGCGTTGCTAGGGACAAGTTTGATCGCGTTGAGGGCACAAAAGGCTTGAGTTAACAATAAAAAATACCATTTAGTTAATTTTTATCGCAGTAATAATGCTCTTTTTTAATATAACTATCGAGTTTTAAATAAAACTATTTCGAAAATCAGTATAATAAATTACCAATAAAACAACTTTATGGTTTCCAGCCTCAATGAGCATTTATCCAATTAGACCGCTTGGATGAACGGAATTTTGTGCAATTAACAATCGCCAACTCCATCTGATTTTTTAAGCTATGAATAAAAAAAATAAACTATTATCAATCGCCATGGGCATGGCAATGATGGGCAGCGCTCAGCTCGATGCGGCCCAATTCGACAATAACGGCAACGAGCTGATCCTCGATAATGTCCTGTATTTCAACGACTCTAACAACGTAAGAAGAGTTTTCAAACTGGTTTTAGTACCCATCGTAACCGATAATACCGATTACACGCTTACCGGCAGAAAATGGCGCATCAAATCCAGCGAACTGCTAGGTGAGGCGGAAAATAGCCCCGGCCCTTACGATTCCAGCTTTGTTCGCGACGGTATTTTATATATCCCGCAAGTGACCAAAGAGGGTCGGGTTTATACGGCCTCCTTCCTGCTCAGCAAAAACAATCTTGGTGACCAATCCTTCGACGCCGTTATTCAACAACTGGTTGCGAATAATACCGAAATTGATTTCGAAGTGATTCAATGGACCCTGAGCACGTCCAAAGGGGATACTGGACAGAGAGGCCCGACCGGTCCAAAAGGCGATACCGGAATTTATGGCGATAAAGGTGAAGAAGGCGATACAGGGCCTACGGGAGCAACTGGTGCAACCGGGGCAACTGGTCCCACAGGGGCAACCGGAGCGACTGGCGCAATCGGATCCACCGGCCCTATAGGTCCTATGGGACCGACTGGACCGCAAGGAATTCAGGGGCCGCAAGGGATTCAAGGCTTAGTCGGTCCGCAAGGTTTGATAGGCCCTCAGGGACCCACTGGGCCGCAGGGGATTACCGGGGCGACCGGTGCTACAGGAGCAACGGGGGCGACTGGGCCACAGGGGCCGCAAGGTCAGCAAGGGTCGGTGGGGCCACTGAAAACAGTACGTGTAACAGGTTTAACAGGAGCAACAGGAAGTATCTCATGCAATCCCACCCAGTCTACACCAACATATTCAGCAGTGGGAGGAGGTGCCATATGCAGTGATGGTTATTTGTTCTCTAGCTATCCATCTGCCACTGATACTTGGTATGCTGAATGCAGCGGCTTACCCGAGCCTTCTGGTATTGTTAGTGAGATATACGTGATATGCGCACCAATACAAAATAACGATAATCCGTATCTGCTTTAAATTTTGCGGTAAAGATTATAACCACCGAAATAATTTGACTAAAAGCCTTAAAGCGTAGATTCTTCACGCACTTTGAAAACAAAAGACATACAGGCTGAAATAATCGCCATTGACCAACAAGCCGGCCAACTAAAA
>CANNKG010000122.1 GCA_947505105.1 Methylococcaceae bacterium
AGCCGCCTATTGTTTCTGATAAGTCAAAAATAATCTCACCCATGAGACTGTCACCGTTAAATCCCTTAACCGTGATGGACGTTGAAGTAAAATCAAAGGCTGCGTTATCACGTGTCCATCCGGCAAATTCTGCGCCTAGAAAATCAAATGTCGAGCCGCTATTGAATGAAACAGATTTAACTGCTCCGTAGGCGTTACCAACTGCGTTTTTACCTGACGCACCATAAGTGTTACCGTATTTTGCATAAACGGTATTGCTAAATACAGCAAACGTATCATCCCAAGTGAGCCCACCATAGTTAGCGGATGACTCAGATAAAAGCTTCCCTCCGTCGCCGCATGAGTTTGCCTCGCCACAGATATCATCAAAGCTCAACACAGCGGCCTGTACTGTATTAGTGCCACATAAGATAAAACAGAGTAGAGCAAAATAATTTTTCATAAATATCCTTGTTCTTAAATTTTAGTTTGTCCATTAAATTTGCAGGGGTTACGCATAGAGAAATTTATACTATAAAATTAATATGTTATATTGATGTCGTATATTTTCTGTATTAGACAAATACAAATCCTGGTCTAACACGGGTTACACCGAAACGACAACTGTAAAATTCTTGCAAACATTTTGACGAAATATCAGTCACGGTAAAAGGGGTAAATATCACTTTGTTAGTAAGGATAGTTATCCCGTAAAATCAAAATCAGCCTGTTAAGGGAAGGCTAATGTTAGTCTGGCATAAGCCATACGAGTGGGTGCAATACTCGGATTATTAAAGTCAATGTCAAAATAGCTAAAGTTTTGGTTAAACAAATTGGTCGCGCCAATTGAGAAAAAACCATAACGTTTAGGCAACCGATAATTGAGCATGGCATCAACTACCCAAAAATCATCGTGACCGGCGCTTAGCATTCCCGTTTTTATGCTTTCAAACTGTCCTGCTTGATTAAAATAAGTCAGCTTTAGACCAGCTCCCAAACCTGTGGGGTGGAAAAAGTTGATTCCGAGCGGAACACGGTGGGTTTCCAAATGTTGAACACCATCTGTCAATAAGGCATCCCTTTTAATCTGTTCGTATTGGTATTCTAGGCGCATGGCTAACCAAGGGTGAGGTGTCCAAAACAAATAGGTACGGGCTAACTCCTCCTGCCATCCGACCCGAATCGCTTCGCCAAATTGATCGGTGGCTGGCACATTAAGATCCCTTTTAGACACTTCAATGCCAGCAAATAGATTTTTGGTCAATTTTTGGTCTATCCCAGTACCATAACGCCAGGCTTTGGTCGCGTTGAAATCATCATAAAATTGGTTGAAGCCTGCGACCTGTGTAGGCTCTAGCGTTTGATTGTTGACCAATGATCTTTTTAGGGTGCTAAACCAGGCAGCGCGTAACGTGGTGTCTTGCCACGGTGACCATATTACACCGAGTTTAGGATTGATTTGCTCGATGTCTTTTGAGTTGGCCACATCTTCGTGGGTAAAATCACCGCTAACGCCTACGGTAAATGTCAAATCCTTGCGCGGTTTGATATTCGAATAACTATAAGCGTTGATATGTTGCTGATCGGTATCCTGAGTTGGAAACGGCATAACATTGTCGGGTGGGGGCAATATTGTATTCGCAGTGAGGTCTGATGTACTGTTACGGTCGAAATAGCCGACACCCGTGGTCAAATTGACATAAGTTGACCGAAACAAATGCTGAAGCTCTGAGCCAAATGCCTCTTGTGGTTCTTTAAGGTTTAATGCGGTAATAAATCCCGGTGAGACAAAAGGCGCGTTGTCGTAAGCACCAAATTTCGCGTTGGTATAAGTGAATGAGCCAAGCAAGATAGAACTATCCGAAAAACTGTGCCGTGCGCCAAACCGGTAAGTGTGTTTTTCTTGTGGGGTTCGTTGCCCCGGATAATATTCATCCGGAAAAAAGCGGAGCTGTAAATCACCTATCTCAGCATCCCGATATCGGTATTCAGCTTGAATACTGGTTTTAGGCGAAAGTTCATATTGGACAAAAGCATTGGCAATATCATCCTTTTGTCCAGCATTTTCCCGGTATCCATTGCTGGTATAGTGAAATCCGCCCACGCTAAAAGAAGCTTTTTTATAAATTCCTGAAACAACGCCTTCGCCAGCGTAGGTATTGTTTTCACCCACAACGCTGTTTGCTTGCACGGTGATGCCATCGCGGTTGAAGATTGGATTGAATTCATTGAAAGATAACGCGCCGGGTCCGCCTGCGCTGATTAGGAACAGATTACTTTCACCCAAGCGCGGCTGTATCGGTGTCATGTTGATGGGTTGCAGCAATTGGGACTGAAGTAATTCACTAACTCTGGCGATTTCGTGGCGCGGCAGCACGGAATAAGAGTCGGCTAAAAAACGGTGTGCAGAAAAATTGCTAGGATCAACATTAACCGATTTCCAGCCTTGTCTTAAGGCGAGTTCCTGAAAACCCAGGTCACTATAAACCCTAGCCATACTGGCACTACGCGATGCTAGATCTGAGTCAAGCAATTGGCGCGAGCGGTAAACTGCCCGGTTGTCATTTAGATCGATGGCTTTTTGCATATCATGCAGAGCCTCAACCGGGCGATTGCTAGTCTGCTTGTCGATGGCACTGTAAAGATAAGGGGTAGGGTCAGCCGGATCAAGCTCCTTTGCAATATCGAATTGCTGCCCTTCCAGCGGCGATCTTTTCTCTTCATAATACGCTTTACCCAAGTATGACCTTAGCAGGGCATTGTTGGGGTCGAGCGCGACAGCCGCTTCCAGTTCCCTGCGCCCTTCAGTAAGATCACCGTGTTTAATCTTGGCTAAACCCAAACCAAAATGGGCGAGCGGATCATCAGAAGAAAAACGGATAGCCTGCTCAAACGCGATCTTAGCTTCAGCTTCGTGGCTTTCTGCTAAGGCAGCAAAGCCGAACACAGTCTGAGACCTAGCAAGACCAGGCGCTAATTCTTCTGCCTTGCGAGCCGCTTCCAACGCTTTCCCTCTATCGCCAAACATCAGCCATAATTCCCCCAGTCTTGCCCAAGCCAACGGGTCATTTGGGTATTCACTGACCGTAGTAAGCAGAGTATCGCGGGCTTTCTCAAGCTCAAAGGCTGACTGTTGGGCATAGGACAAGGCTATTTTAGATGCGGCTGACGGCGTTAAAGTCACCGCTTGTTCAGCACTGGCAAGTGCTTGTTGGTGTTCGTTGCGGGAAATTTCAATAATGGCTTGCAGCGCGTAAGCAAATCCGTTTTTGGGGTCTTGCAGCAAGGCAGCCGTAATATCGGAACGGGCTTCATCAGCCCGACCGATGTCGAGAAACAATGCGGCACGATAGAGATGATAGCTGGCATTTCGCTCGGACATGGGGACATCCTCTAACAGCTTTAAGGCTTTTGGGGTATCTGAGTGTGACGCCAACTCAAGGGCGGTTTTGACGGTAGGGGAGGCATCCTGCGGGACGTGCTGATTCTTTCCGCCGAGGACTGCGAGCAACGGTGGAAAATGGAGTGTCCATTGCACCGCATCGCTCGGCTTAACCATCGTATAGGGCTGAGGCGCTTTACCTGCTTTGGCAAACGCCGATTCACCACGTTTCAAAGTGAGCTTGCCCTGATTATTAGAGGTAGTCACTTTACCTTCGTACACCGTGGTTATTGAGTTGTCGCCCTCGACCCGCATGGCAAATTCAGTGCCTTCGATGAGACCATTGAGATAAGGCGTATTGACGGCAAAAGTTCGCGGGGGGCGACTAAAGGATTTAAATGCACCGACGATCAATTCCACTAAAGAGCGTTTTTCAGGTTCTGGTGCCACATCAGCAAGTCGCATGGTCGTATTTTGATCCAGCCGTAATACCACTTCGTTAATTAGAGACAGTGCAGCACGGCTGTTTTGACCGACATAAACGATGTCATTTTGGCATAAAGTGGATTCTAGGGTGGCGGACTGTTTTATTTTTTGGTCGCTATGTTCAAGTTCGATAGCCCCTTCAATCGCAACAAATTTACCAACAGTAACACCACAAGACTCAGTAGCTTCTGCTTTTTCAGTAAAGTTAACTGAGATTATCCCCATTATCATCAAACATAAAATAGATGATTTCATAATTTTCCCCTTTAATTATTATTATTTTGAAAATACCTATGACTAAGCAATACGTTTTGCTTTTGCTCTATTTGGAATCATAAAAAAATGATTGCAAGTTATTGATTCAAAATCATTGTAACTGAGAGCTTCAGTTAAATTAACATATCTTTTGTAGACCTAGGATAACCTTTGACTTAGAATTTAGACTGTCACTCAGCCTAATTCCTGAAAAATCATGAATATAGGTAATCTAAATTTCTAAACGGGGAAACAGAAATGGTCGACGAATCTAAACCTACAGCAGCAGCCGGCAGATTCCAAGCGCTTTGGAATCGATGCTTGCCAATAGAGAAGGACGCCGATCCTATTTACGATGACTTGGTTAGCCGTTACAACGAACTAGGTCGCTGCTACCATAAACAGACGCATTTGGCACATTGCCTACAGGAATTTGACAAAGCCTTCTTGTTGATGGAATGCCCTGATGCGGTCGAATTGGCGCTTTGGTTTCATGATGCCATCTATGTCCCCGGTGCAACAGATAACGAACTGCGTAGTGCCGAGCTTTTTAGCCACTGGGGCGGCATATGTTTTACATCTGATTTTGTAGATAAAATATGTAAACTTATTCTTATCACTAGGCACAAACAGATACCTACCGGAAGTGATGAATGCTACATAGTCGATATCGACTTATCAAGCTTTGGGGTGAATTGGCCACATTTTTTACAGGACTCAGAAAATGTCCGTAAAGAATTGGCATTTGTTTCAGATGCGATTTACTATCCCGCTCATGCGGGATTTTTGAATCTATTACTTAATCGCCCCCGTATTTTCTATACTGATTTTTTTTATGCGCTCTATGAAGAAGCAGCCCGATGTAATATCAAGCGGTTACTATCCACAACCTCCTACTACGCGAATCAATAACTTGAGCATAAATCATTTCCTAGATAAGAAGGCTTGTCAGAAATCGTATTCCTTTGGACTGGTGAAAGCTATTCTGCCCACTTTGCTAAGGCCATGATTATGCGACGCGGGTTAAAAGGACTCATTGCTGGTATCGTCACTGCCACGGTAGGCGTGCTGCTTGTGCTGATGCCTATCGGTGCGACTTTTGAACAAAATATTGGGTTATCTTGGCTATTCAATCTTCGTGGACCTATTCAAGCACCAAAGGATGTGGTCGTGGTCGCTATCGATGATCAGACCGGAGAACATCTGGGGATTTCAAAACTACCGCGTGAATGGCCGCGCTCTATACATGGTCGTCTGGTTGAAAACCTGACACGACGCGGTGCGTCAGCCATTGTCTTTGACATTGATTTCCAGCAACCTAAACAAACGGATGATGATGCGCGTTTTGCCGACGCAGTTGCTGAGTCAGGTCGGGTCATCTTAGTCGAAAAGCTGGTCGGTAGACGACAACGCCTTATCAATTCATCGGGAAAACAGACGGGTTCGGTTTGGATGGAACAACTGGGGCAGCCCATTCCTGCCCTTGCCGAAGCCGCAAAGGGCCTTGGCCCATTTCCGCTGCCTAAAGTTCAGGTCGCCGTCCATCAATTCTGGGCTTTCAAGACCAGTGTCAGTGCGCCGACGATGCCAGCGGTTGCCCTGCAAGTCCACCTAATGAAAGCCTATCCTCATCTGGAGCGGCTTTTGCACAAATTAGGCATGTCTGCACCGCCGTTGCTGGCACAGACAGCACATGCCTCTGAATTGCAGGGTTTCATGCAAGCTCTGCGGTCAATTTTCAGTGACAACCCTGAGCTTGGCAAAAACCTCAGGGCAATGCTTGACAACGAAAACATTCCCCCCGCCGATCGCCCGCTTGTGCAAGCGTTAATTGGTCTTTATCAGGGGGGCGATCATCGTTTCCTAAATTTCTACGGGACACCTGGCAGCATTCTCACGATTCCATACCGGCTCATAGCCGACGACCAACAGCCCAATCCTGAAATAGCTTTACCCGATTTAAACGGCAAAGTGGTCTTCGTTGGCTTTTCTGATTTGTACGACCCAGGTCAACCGGATCGTTTTTATACCGTATTTACCAATGATGATGGCGTAGACCTTAGTGGTGTCGAAATTGCGGCGACAGCTTTTGGAAATCTTTTGACAGACAAGAGCCTTAGCCCTCCAGGTGAATTTGGGGAGATTATCATCGTTGCTCTGTTCGGTGTCATTGTCGGCACTATGCTCTATTTGTTGCCCGCCATCGCGGGAGTGCCCATAGTCCTGATCTTGATAACAGGGTACATCGCCATCGCCCAATGGACTTTCTCTGAATCTAATGTTTGGTTGCCACTCGCTATTCCTATTCTGGTACAACTTCCTTTAGCACTATTTGGTGGGCTTCTAGTCCAGTATTTTTTAGAAAAAGGGAAAAAGGAACGTGTCACACAAGCTATTGGGCTGTACTTGCCTGAAAATCTGGCACACGATTTCACCAAAGGTAACTTTGATCAAGCGGCCTTAAACAAAGTGACCTACAGTGTCTGCTTTGCTTCGGACATGGCCGGCTTTACAACTATTGCGGAAACGCTCAAGCCTAAAGAACTAGCTGCCTTTCTTAACGATTATTTCGAAACGTTGTCTGCCCCGCTGAAACGGCAAGGTGTTGATGTGATCGAATTTAGGGCAGACGGTATTATGTGCGCTTGGACGGCCGATCAGCCCAATATAGAAACCCGTAGAAAAGCACTGCTGGCTGGACTGGAAGCGGTTGAGGCCATTGCCAAGTTTGAGAAACGCTATGCCCAGTTTGCCCATTCCTTACGCATTGGCTTAGAAGATGGCATGGCGTATATAGGACATGCAGGGGGAGGCGGACATTTTGTTTATAGCATTGTTGGCGATTGTGCAAATACCGCCGCACGCATCGAGAGCCTTAATAAACATCTGCATACCCAACTACTAGCAAGCGGTACCGTTATGGCAGAAATTGAAGGTCTCTTATGCCGATTTTTGGGACAATTTCGCTTCGTCGGCAAGACAGAAGCACTCCCTATTTTTGAAATTATTGCCGTAGAAAATTTAGCTACTGAATCGCAGAAGAAACTCTGCAAAAGCTTTGCCCATGCTATGGGAGAATTAAAGTTAGGACACTGGCAAAATGCCAGCGATCTCTTCGATAAAATATTAGTGGATTTTCCTGATGACGGACCGTCACAGTATCATTCAGTACGATGCCGTCGCCATATAGATCAACCACCCGATGGTTCGCCTTGGATAATTCATATGGACGCAAAATGAGCATATATTTTGGCTTTCAATTAGACAAGTTTTTCAAGTCCTTAGTGATTTAATCTCCAAGGTGGCCTGGCGAAGTTTCCGAGTCAGTTCTCGCCCAATGTTCGTGACCAACTTCCATCGAATAGACATGCCCAATGAGCTGGTATCTATTTCAAGGCGGTTGTAGTCGAGAACCAAGCACACCACATTCTGATCAGCGATTACATCAGCTGACCGTTTGCCTCGGTCAAGCATAGCCATTTCACCAAAAGCTGATCCGGCCGATATCGTCGAAATGCGCCCATGCCTACGATGACTGAGGGGTACCGTTACACTCACTTGCCCAGAAAGGATAAAAAACAGGTAATCACCGGGATCGCCTTCTTTGCACAGGTATGTGCCTTCCTTGTATACACGTTGCTCCAGCATGGATTCCAATATTTCAAATTCCTCAACAGTGAAGCCTGTGAGGTAATTTTGCTTGGCAAGAGGGGCTTCGCTGACTGCACAAGCTTTTTCCGAGAGCAACTGATCTTCACACCATTCTAGGGCACTATCGATATCGTTGCACTTTAGTAAGGGCATTTCATCTGTGTGCCCGATTGCTTTTTTTATACGCCTGACCATTTCGTATTTATCCCAAATGCCGGTCAGAATCACGGTTTTTCCTTGTGTGGACACCGATTGAATTAAGCCTGCGAGCATATTGTCGGCCCCGTCACTGATAGTTATGGCTCGCGTGAAATCGAGAATCAGATAGTTGGCATGCTCTGCAAGCTTCAACACTTCGCAAATTACAATTTCGGTAGATGCGAAGATTAGCTCTCCCTGTAATTCCAGCACCGCCGCCTCGTGACCTAGTTCGGCAAGGAGCTGGGTTTGCTCAATATTCCGGTTACGTTTCGAGGGTACGTTGGCGGCAGTATAAGAAGCGTGGATTACCGAAGACGCTGTGGAGCGACCAGTTCGGAACATATGCAAGCCAAAGTCGGCAGAGATTTTTTTGCACGCGGCGATACCACGAGAGCTGTTGCCGCGTTCATCGAGCTTTGGAGAAAAAACGGCAAGACCGAACTGACCTGGTAATACGGCGACAATGCCGCCACCAACACCGCTTTTTGCGGGCATACCCACTTCGTAGACCCAAGCTCCGGAATAATCGTACATCCCACAGGAACTCATCACACTTAACACTTTAGGCACATAATGGCTATTCAGCGCACGCACTCCTGTTATAGGGTTGACGCCATTATTGGCCAAGGTAACGCCGATCATAGCCAAATCCCTGCAAGTAACGAGTATCGAGCATTGTTTAAAATACACATCAAGAACCTCATCAGTATCTCTTTCAATGATGTTCGAATTACGCAACAGGTAGGCGATAGCGCGATTACGATGCCCCGTCGACTTCTCTGAATGATACACATCTTCGTCGATACTAACCGTGCGCCCAAGATAACGTTCATAACATTTAAGCATACGATAAAACTTCTCGTCTGGTGAATCACCTCTGACCAAGCTTACCGTGGCAATTGCTCCCGCATTGATCATAGGATTGCGAGGGCGTCCCGTATCAGGCTCTAGGCTAATTGAGTTAAAGGCTTCGCCAGATGGCTCTACATCCACCTTATTCAAAACGGCTTCGATGCCGTTATCTTCCAAGGCAATCCCATAAGTTATGGCTTTTGAAATCGACTGTATGGTGAAAGATTGGCGCGAGTCGCCTACCTGATAGACATGCCCATCGACCGTGATTAGTGCGATGCCAAACCACTGTGGATTTGCTTTCATAAGTTCAGGTATGTAATTTGCCACCTCTCCCTCATTGATGTTTGCATAGCTTTGGTGCAGGGATTCAAGATAACTCTGTAGATAATTAACGCTCATTGTGTTGTCACTCCTTATGGACAATCAGAGCAGAACGTAATACATAAACCATGCCATCATATTGATTTACAGAATATTACTGAAAAACAAATTGTTTCTAACAGGAATGTCACACCCATATTTTAAATCTGCACCTAAAAAGTGAAAGCACCTGAAATATTGCACATATTAGGTGCAAAAACTGTAACCTCTCATTACCCACAGGTAGCCGCCGCAGCCCGAATCAAATCAGGCAACGGCGGAATGGAGACTGTGAGGTATGTCTTCTTTAAGTAATTTGCTTAACCAATACCTTCGCCAATTTTGATTTTAGGCGTATTGCTCTGAAAATAAAAATTTACTGCCTAATAAAATCAATCGGTTATAATTGCAAAAACACAAATTACAACTTAGTTTATATGTTTGACGAAGGTATTGTTAACAGTAAGCGTTTTATAGCCCAGTCAAAGGTGATTAGTTTTCTTTTTTGCTTCATAGTTTCGTATTAAGGCTGTTTTTATTTTGGAATAATGACAGGGATAATTGCTCAATATTGATATTATCTCATTGATTATTTGTAGTTATTGAAGTTTATTGGGTGTTTGATTGCAGGCTTTAGGTGGAATATAAAGCAATAGCCATAACGAGAATTGCTGACTATATTCAGCCAATGGATATTTGTTCCCAGTAGACTATGAATCCCAGCAAATAGCGGCTTAACAATGTATCCGGAAAAGTGTTGCCGGATTAGTCTTGTGCCATTAATTTCCTGGTCTCAAGAACGTGGCGAATAGGTCTGTAGTTGCGGATATTCGCCGATGATACTACGCAGATTTTCCAGTGCTGTCGGCAAATCGTACTGCTCCAGTTGCTGATGCAAGGTCTCGACCCTTTCGCTGTCGACCCACTGCGAAAGCTGCGGCTTAATTTCCCGCCAGACCTCGACGGCCTCCAGATTGTTGGTTGCCAGGGTCGATTCCAGCAAAGCAACCCGCTGTCCCAATTCAAATGGATCGATTAATTTCGGTGTATCTATTACGGGTTCCTCGATAATTTGCCGTATCGCGCTTTCGCCTGTTTTCAGAGATTCGCTTAAGCGTCGAATCAAAATTTCGACATCATTGGCGGATTTCGACAAATTCAGTTCGTGCTCGATTATTGCGGCTGATTTCTTTACTTGTTCAAGACCTAATAGGGCGGCTACCCCTTTCAGTGTATGCGCTTGTCTGCGGGCAGCTTCCCTGTCGCCCTTCGCCAGCATGACTTCGATAAGCAATGCGTCGCCTAGATGTATCGTCAGAAAACGTTGCAGCATTTGAAAATAATTCTCCTGCTTACCACTAAAACTGCACAAGCCACTATCGATATTCAATTGCGGACTGTCGGCCAGCAAGGATAACTCAATTTTTTGAGGCTCAGCTGAATCATTGACCAGCCCCTTGCGGGTTCCAGGTATCCAGCAAATCAGCCTTGCAAACAGCGTGTCGGGATCGAACGGCTTGGACAGAAAATCGTTCATCCCCGCCGCCATGCATTGCTGCCTGTCTTCTTCGAAGGCATTCGCAGTCATGGCTATGATCGGTACTGAACTGTAAGTCGGTATTTGCCGGATCAGACGGGTTGCTTCGAGTCCGTCCATCACCGGCATTTGCATGTCCATCAGGATCACATCATAGTGCCGCGATTTAACCTTCTCCAGTGCTTCGCCGCCATGCCAGGCGAGGTCAACAACGAGGCCGGTCGATTCTAGAAGCTGTTTTGCGACTTCTTGATTGATTTCATTGTCCTCGACTAACAAAATAACGGCATCGTGACGAAAATCGACAGCATCCAATTCGTCTGAGGCTGATAAATTGGATGAGTCGATACGCTTGAGAGTTACGTTAAACCAAAAAATACAACCGACTCCCGGCGCACACTTAACCCCAACCTGTCCTCCCATCATCTGGGCTAGATGGCGACTGATCGTCAATCCTAATCCGGTGCCACCGTATTTTCGCGTGGTGGAGCTGTGACCTTGTTCAAACGCTTCGAACACTCTGACCTGTTGTTCTTCAGTCATGCCGATGCCGGTATCCTGAACTTCGAAGCGAACCTCAACGTTCAGCTCGGTTTGCGACAGCAGTTTTACCCTCAGGGCAATTTGTCCACGTTCAGTAAATTTGACGGCATTTCCTACATAATTGATCAAAATTTGCCCAATCCGTATTGGATCACCAGACAAGGTCAAGTTCCGTAGCAAAGGGTCTATCTCCTGAATGAAGCCAACACCTTTGCTGCGTGCGCGGTCCATCATCATGCTGCATACATGGTCGACTATTGATCCCAGATTGATAGCGGTTTCTTCTATGGTCAGACGTTCCGCTTCGATTTTGGATAGATCGAGAATATCGTTAATCAGACCGAGCAGGTGCTTGCTGGCCTGGTTAATTTTGTTTAATTTATCCAAGTGTTCGGGGTCGTGCAACTCACGTTGTAATAAGTGAGACATGCCCAGAATCGCGTTCATCGGCGTGCGGATTTCATGACTCATGTTGGCCAAAAAGACACTTTTGGAGCGTGAGGCCATTTCAGCGGCCTCACGAGCTTGCTCCATCTCTAAAGTGCGCGATTTTACCAGTTGTTCCAGATGATCATGGTAGACATTCAATTCTTCAGCCATTCGTTTTTTGTCGGTGATATCCTCCTGAATCACCAGATAATGGGTGATTTGACCATTTGGCTGACGAACCGGGGAAATGTAGACTTGTTCGATGTATGCGCTGCCGTCTTTACGTCGACTGGCGTACTCTCCTGACCAATTTTTACCGGCATGCAAGGCTTTCCAAATATCGATTGCCTGCTCGCTATTTTCGAGTTTCAAGATACCAGGTTTTTGTCCGATCGCTTCGTGACGTGAGTAGCCAGTGATTTCCTCATAGCGCTGATTTACGAATTCGATCTCGGCGTCCAGATTGGTAATTTTGATGCAGTTGGGGCTTTGTTCCACTGCCAGCCAGAGTTTTTGCAGATTTTCAATTGACCGTTTTCGCTCGGTAATATCTTGCAAGGTGCCCATCAGATAATCGATACGCTCTTCGCAGTAGTGCGCAAAGCCACGTAATTCAACATCTTTCAGAATGCCTTCGCTATCCACTAGTTCGACTTCGATTGAAAATGCTTCTCCGGTTGCCAGGGTGTTGTTTAAATTGGCGATGACCTGTTCGCGCGAGCCAGCCGGGTAAAAGTTCAGTCCGGTTTGCAGATCCGGTTTGTAATCCACCGGCATTTTAACGATGCCGTAAACACCTTCAGTCCACATGACTGAATTGGTTACCAGGTCAGCTCGCCAGCCGCCCAGATTACCAATGCGTTGACTTTCTTTCAGGAAGAACTCACTTTCTTTTAAAGCCTGTTCGGCTTTTAGCCGTTCGGTAATGTCACGGTCTATACCTTGAAAACCGATGACATCCCCGTAATCATCCAATATTGTTACGCCGCTGGATTCTAGCGACAAATAATCGCCTTGCCGGCCTTTCCAGCGGATTATAAGGTTTTTCCAACCCGACTTCTCTCTGGCGGCGGTCTCCATAGTCGATAGGAACAGCGGCAAATCATCGGGATGAATCATGCAGGTGGTATCTATGGCTTTTAATTCCTGAAACCCATAACCAAAAAACTCGATGGCGACTCTATTTGAATAGGTATGTTGGCCCTGTAAATCGCAGGCCCATAGCCAGTCGTTAGTGTTTTCGGCCATATTCCGGAAACGTTGTTCGCTGGCTTTAAGTTCCTGATCTGTATACTTGCGCTCGGTAATATCCATGTGTGTGCCGCTCATTAACAACGGTTTGCCATCTGCTGTGCGACTGATCAAACGACCGCAGTCGGAAACCCATACCCAATTGCCGTCCTTATGTTTCATGCGAATTTCGCATTCGTAATAATCGGATTTTCCGTCGAAATGTTCTTGCAATAGATGATTTGACAGATTGAAGTCGTCAGGATGGGTAAAGGTTTTCCAGGTATCTATATTAAAGGGAGACAGCTCTTCAAGGCTATAACCGAAAATTTCTGCCCAGCGATCGTTGAAATGGCACTCGCCGGTCTGCAAATTCCATTCCCAAGTACCTGCGTGAGTGCCATCGATGATGTCGCTGAGCCGCCGCCGTTCCTCAGCGAGTTGTTCCAGAATCAGTTTGCGCTCGCTAATGTCCTGTACTGTTCCCACTGCTGAGACAGGTTTTCCAGTGTCGGAGAAGGTGATCTCTGCCAGTTCATGAACCCACAAGGTTTGCTCTTTAACGACAATACGGTGTTCAATGTCGTATGCGCTACCTTCCAATGCGGCATTCCAGGCCAACAGCAAAGTTTCGCGATCGTCCGGATGTATCACGTTAATAAATCTAGCCAAGTCAACTGGTTCATCTTGGTAAATTCCGAACATGCGATAGGTTTCCGCCGACCACATCAGCTGGTTGTTGGCAAGATCGATCGTCCAACTGCCGATTTTGCCAATTGCCTGAGCGCGATTTAGATTGGCTTCGCTGTTTTGTAAGGCAATTTCTGCTTGTTTGTGCTCGCTAATATCGATGCCGGTGCCGATTAACATCGGCTGACCATCCAAATCGATTCGAGCGCCAGTCCAGAAATAGGGTGTTTTACTGCCATCTTTGGCCAGCAAGTCAGCCTCGACGCTGCTGCTGCCCTGGATCATGACTCTATTGATCTCCTGTTCGACCTTGGCTTTGTCCGGGGTGTCGAACAAATCCAGCGGATGCATTGAGGCTACTTCCGTTTTACTGCGCTGGCTCAGTCTTTCCAAATTGCTGTTCCAGGAAATAAAACGTCCATTTTGGTCGAATAGATAAAAGATACCTGGAATCGATTCCATCATCTGTTTGCGCAGTTCGGCATCTTTGCGAACGGCATTTTCAGCTTGTACACGAGCGGAAATATCACGAACAACGGTATGAATAATCTTTTGGTTTTTATGCAGAATGCGTGTCAGCAAGACTTCCGCCGGAAAACATTCACCAGTTGCACGTTTGTGTTCCCATTCAAAAAAATGAGCACCTCGCTCCAATGCTATGTTGATCATGGCATCGGCTTTAACGCTCGAGAGAGTGCCGTCAGGTTGCCGTTCAGGCGATAGCTGAGCTGGAGAAAGCTTACAAAAAGTTTCGGCAGAGTCGATTCTGAACATATCCAGGCTGGCGCGATTGGCATCGAAGAAATCTCCATCTTGTAACAGTAGTGATGCATCCATTGTGTCTTCGAACAGTTTACGAAAGCGTTCTTCGCTTTCTGCCAGGGCTTCTTCGCGTTGCTGCCGTTCGGTGATGTCTCGCGCCATGCCCAGCACACCGATCAGTTTGCCACTGGAATCTAGCATCGGCGTTTTAATCGTCTCGAAATAACGACGAGAGCCG
>CANNKG010000123.1 GCA_947505105.1 Methylococcaceae bacterium
ATGATTTTAAACAATAGCTGTAGTTGAACGAGGATAGTTTTTAGCATCTATTATCAGTTAAATACAGCACTATTTTTAAAACTAGCCGAAGTCATAAATTCGGGGAATTAAAATATGACTAAAATTGCCGTATTTCGACAGCCTAGATCCAGTCCCATTGGTAAAGGTTTCTACGACGCTATTATCGGCGGCTTTGTAGAGGGTGATCGCGCCCCCCCCATGTTCTACAGATTCCGAAAAATTTAGATCAATATTGCTCTGGGGGGGCAAATTGACTGGTACTGCGTTGGTCAATTCGGGCGCTGTATGATCGAGACCGGTTTTGAAGTTAAAGGTATCTGGTGAAGTAAATCCGCTAAAGGCATTGCCCGCTAGATCGATGATAGCGTTATCGGCAATTGTCAAATAATATTCGGTGTCCTGCGCTAAATCGGCGAATGGATCGAGGGTAATCGAGGATTTAGAAACGCTGGCAAGGCCACCGGCAGAACCCACGCCTTGCTTGAAACTTTCTACCAAGCTGTTGTCGGAAGCTTTATGTAATTCAATGGCGCCGTTACCGAATTGAACCGATTCATTAAAGTTGAAATACAGCGGCCAGTCGGGTAGCAAATCCTTCTGATGATTCAAATTACTGTTAGGATAGAATATGGGCGCTAGAACATCGGGTCCGACGGTGAAAAAATTGAGGCTGTTGGCGTCCGAAAACCCCGGAAATGTTTCGCCCTGACTGTCGACAATCGCACCGGCGTCAACGGTCACATAATACTGGGTCGCTGGTTTTAAATTTTCGCCGGGAAGGATGTGGACGCTGGCATATTCAGCCTTGACGCTGCCGCCCTGGGAACCCAATCCTTGCGTAAAGGTTTCGACAATACTGCCATCGTCGGCATTGTGCAGAATTATCGCACCACTACCCAATTGGATCTCATGATTGAACCCCAAAAAAATATAGGTAGAGACGGGTAGTCCGATTTGATTGTCTTGGCTTGCGAGATAAGGCGTCCAATAGGATTCTGGATTGCTGTCGTTAATTGGCGGCGCTACGGTAAATTGCAGGGTGTTTGAATCGGCGACACCGCTAAAGAAGTTACCGACCTGATCGCTTAGCGCGTTATCGGCAATTGAAATGTAATAGGCATTACCAGATTCTAAAGGGGTAAAAATCACTAGCTTCAGATTACCGTATTCGGTACTGATATAACCCTCTTTCGAACCAAGGCCTTGGCTGAATGTTTCGACGATGCTGCCATCGGAGGCTTTATGCAGAACGATATCGCCACTAGCTAATTTGATCGCCTCGTTAAATGGAATGGCCACTTCGTAACTCGTTAATGTTCCCACTGAGTTGCTATAGGAATACAAGGGGCCACTATTGACTATATTAGGTCCCTGTTGATCGGGGCCGGGACTGGTAAAGCTTAGCTTGGCACTATCGGCATACAGTATTTGGGTACTGCCTTTTTGATCGTTGAAGGCGTCATCGGCAAAGCTAAAGTAATATTGAGTATCGGGTAATAGATCCTTGCTTGGATTAACTGTCAATTGGCTGTTGGTTTTCGAGCTGTAAATTGAACCGCCAGTCGGACTTACGCCATTGGTAAAAGATTCGACAACGCTACCATCGGCGCTTTTATGCAAAGTAATTTCGCCCGTATTTAAATGTAGCTCCTTGTTAAAATTAAGCTGGATATCGCTTGCCGTCGATCCCGGACTGAACAGGGCGATCGAATTTATTTCAAGATTTTCGGGCGGTAAGGCGGTCGTGGCAAAAGTGATTGATTCGGGGGCGGGGAGTTGAAACGCCTTACCGCTTACATCCAATAATATTTGATCAGTCATGGTCAGATAATAACCGGAGTTCGGCGCTAATGCCTGCTTAAAGTTGAGGGTAACCGAACTACCGTTGGCAAAAATATTTTCTGGAATCGCGGTAGCATCAACGCTCAGGGTCTCAACGAGGCTGTGATCCGAGCTACGATGTAGTTCAATCTGGCCGGTGCCGAGCTGAACCATCTGATCGAAATTCAGGGTCAGGGTGGTTTGGTCATAGGCAATGACCGGTGGACTATTTAATAGGGTAAGTTTGCCGGATGGGCTTGCAATTCCCGTGGTTGCAAAATTAAGCGGATTAGCGGCGCTAAACTCGCTATAGCCATTGCCGTTGATATCTTTGATCGAATGTTCGGCAAAGCTTAAATAATAACGGCTACCCGGTGTCAGATCGGCCGCCGGATCAATCGTTAAATAGTTGCTGTAAAGTCTTAGCGATCCGCCTACGCTTCCAACCCCATTTTTAAACGTTTCTACAATACTGTTATCGTCAACTTTATGTAACTCAATAACACCGCTGCCGAGTTGAACAGCTTTATTGAAGATCAGGTCTAAACTGTCGAGCGTAAGATCGGTCCTATTGGCCAGCGATGATTCCGGAAGTAACTTAAGGGCCTCGTTGGGGTCGTCGGTAGGAATTGGAAGTGGGGGCAAAATAGGCATCACAGGAGATTTTGGACTAATTTCAGCTAAATTATCATTGGCTTCCTGAGGTAGGATGTCAATAACCGGCTCTGGAGTTGATGAGCCGGTAAGTTGAGAATCTTCTGCGCTGAGTTGAGTCGACATAATAGAACCTTCCACTTGAGTTGCTGAGTTTTGGTGTTACTAAAAAAGCACGAGTTATGCCAGTAAGTACTTTTTTTCAATAAATCATACACTTGAATTTGGATGTTAGATACACTTAAGTGAATGATTATAGTGAACTCTGCAAGTTTTGTAGCTTGTCTGCTTGGTTGGTTACAATTTTTGCGGTGTCCCTTATTTTGTTTGAGTTATTTATTCCTTAACGCTCTTCAGTACTTAAAAAAAAGAGCTAAACAGCATTAGTTGTAGTCGGTTCATTGTTAACAGAACGATGCTAAACAGGCGTCAAGGTATATATTCTGATGGGTTGGTTAAACTCAATAACTTCATATTCGCCTTCCGCTTCAAATCCCCAGGATGGATCGGCAATAGATAGAATCGATTCGTCAATTGCAATGGGATAAGCCTTATTTCGGGCAAATCTGGCAAGATGCACCGCTTGTTCAACCTTATTACCTAAAACCGTATAGTCCATTTTTATCGTGGATCCAATATTACCCTCGATAACGGAGCCTGACACAACGCCGAAACCAAACTTAATGTTGTTAAGAGGATGGTTGGCATTTTCGGTAAAGAGTTCCTGTAAGCGCTTATAGGCATCTTCGCAAGCCGCTATTGCCGCGTCTACTTGGCTAGGGTTAAAGTGGGCAATAATACCGCTACGAGAATATCGCGCCACTTGACCACCATAGCTGATAAATGACGATGAACAAATTTCGAGATAATCGTTAAACGAATTAATCAGCTCCGGTACGGAATATTGTTGGTTTAGTGGCGAAAATTCGCTTATACAACCAGAAACCACGATCTTACCTAGCTCTTTTAAAGGCACTGATAAAGGATTAATCCCTTCGGTTAACAATTTAAGTAATGCCGGCTGAGTATAACGGCCAATAATGTGATATGACTCGGCGATATTTTGTAACATCACGCCTACCGCCTGTAGCATCAAGTCAGTGCTTTCGGTGATGGCTACGGTTTTCATATCCCAGTCTAAAAATAAACGCTCTTCGCATTCATATTCTGCATTCAACACCGTGATGTCGCAATGGCGGGGATCGCGGCTTATTTTTTCCAACAACTGATCAACGATTAATTGTTCACCCTCAAGGATTTGGAAGAAAAAATCTCCGGCTGAGATTAATACCCCAGTAACGTCGATTTTTCGATTATTGGCACTGGATTGGCGTCCGATCTCCAAAATATCCTCTTCGCTCAAGACGGCATTCAGTTTGCTGATGTAGGTGAGTCGTTTCATACCGACATGGGACTGCGTGGGTTCGCTCTCCTCCTGATAATCGTTCAAATTGCGAATGGCTTTATTCATTAGCCATCCACTCTGGATCAACGCTTTCAGATCGGCTTGTGAGACTAATCTGAGTTCACAGTCAGACAAACAGCGGACAGTTTCGACACGACGGTTTTGATGGGTCGGCTGAATTTCGCCGAAATAGTCGCCAGGGCCTAATTCTTTGATCGTCCGTCCATCTTGAATCACTTTCAGACGTCCACAGTCGACTACATAAGCAAATTGAGCTGGCTCACCTTGTTGAAAAATTACATCACCAGCCTTGAAATGAGATTTTTGTAAATGTTCTGAAGGAGTTTGGGCCAGCACCGCGATATCATTGCGAAATGCGAGTACTAAAAACCAATCGAAAATAATGCGTAGATTACGTTCAAGGCCGGGAACCGCCAGTAAATTAATAAACCTTGAAATGAACCAGGCCGACTTGCCGTTGAAAATCAGTCGACCTAGCCGACATAACGAGTATTCACCCATGTTATAAGGCTGGATAAACCAAGTACGTTTTTTGAAGGTTCGTGTCGGATAACCTTGAGAATGCGCCCAGGCATTAAAACCAGCACCGACCCCCAGTTCGACTAAATCCTTAGTGAACACGAATGGTGGGTTGTCCATGCCTGGATTAAATTCAGTCAGCCAAATATTATTAAAGTCTGCCAGACGAAGTTCATCGTCGACTGGGTAGGGAGCGATTAAATGCGCATCACCCAAGATCGGAATGCTCGGTAAGTGAAATATCGTATTGATTAGGAGTCCCACGGCTTGAGATTGGCCATTTTTAAAGAACAGCTGTCGCTCAGTGACGCTGTCGATATGTTCATCATGATGTTCAGTGACGCCAGCTTTCACCAAACAGCGACTGCGCTGCGTTCCGATACGAGTTTCAAACTCAGGCCAGACTGATTTCGGTTCGCCATATAGATGAATTTGCCAGCCGGTATTTCGTAAGACAGAATAAGATGACTCGGCGGCACGGAGTATTTGACTGACTTCAACTGCGATCGCATAAGCCAGTTCTTCAGTTCCAATCACTGCAAAGGTCAGTAAACGAGTTTTTTCGGCATCCTCCGTTGTAAATTCGGCTTCTTCAATTAAGTCAATAACGCGTTGTCTAATCCGTAACGCATCGGCGACCGAGTCGATCGGACAGCTGTGCGCAGTCATGCCTGGAATCTCAGATACATTGGATTTAGGCGTTAAAGCCAAAATTAAACTATCGTAGGGCAATTCAAGCGTTTCGTTATTTTTGCGTTTAGCGATAACTTTTTGGTTCTTGGGATCGATGGCATCTAAATGGCCGACTATAATCTGAGATTGTTGTACGATACGGCGTAACGGGTTAACCACGTTGCCCGGTTGGACGGTGCCGCCAATGACTTCAGGTAAGAAGGGCGTAAACAGGAAATTGGCTTGTTCATGCAATAGGGTGATATTGATTCTGGAATATTGACCAATTAGTTTCTCGATTTTGATTGCAGCTTGCAAGGCAGCTAAACCACCCCCAATGATGACAATATTAGCGGATTTATCACGAGGCTCCGGACGTTTCAGGTGACCGGCAGAGTTAATCAAACAAGACAATACTACCCCATAAAACAGAATGTGCTCGGTTGGGGTTTCGGGAAGCAATAATGCAAACACCGAAAAAGCTGAAATTAGAAACAGCGACAAAGGCCTCAGTAAAACTCCTGCCATCATTAAAATGCCTGCGCTGACCTCAACTAAAGCCATAACGAGCGTGAATGCTTCCGGATTTATTGAGAGTATCGGTAATTCATAAAGGGTGATGATGCCGATGGATAGGTTTGGCTGCATGACTTTGAAAAACACGCCGAGATACAACAGCGTCGTGCCGGTCATAATCCGCATAATCGCTTGAGCTCTTAACCTGGGCTGATTAGCGAGCCAAGCTTGTACCGGTTTCAGGATAGGCCATGTCGGAAGTGGGACATAATGTCGACCAGCGCCTTGTAAAACCAGATAAATATTAGCGCCGATAAAGGCGCCAGCGTAAGCCAGAATAGCTTCCCCATAGAGGTAGCCACCGAGCAAAGCTAAAGCAATGGCCAGTCCGGAAAATACCCGGACATAAAGGCCGAACAGGATAGTCAGACCTAAAAATATTTCTGCCCAGCGCAGCCATGCCCATTGCGGGCCCAGTTGATTAAGTTCCAGATCGGGAGCAAGGAAGGTTGGAGAGCTGAAGGGGACGACACCAAAACGCGGTTCCGCACCCAAGGCTGAAGATAATAAAATCCAGGCAATACAGACCCTTAAAATACGTGGAACATGGTCTCCATAGGAAGATAGGCGGGCTTGTAAATCTGGGAACAGTTCACGGGCCCCCGTAAATCCGAGCCAGACCCAACCGACAATGAAAAGTGAAAAAACTGAAATCATGCTTAAGTTTAAAGGCGACAAATTTGAAAAAAGTGCCGGCCTGACTTGCGAGTTCCAATGAATGATTTGCGTCGGCGACAAAATCCAACGCTCGTGAGCTAGAGAAACACCCGAAAAGAACAGAAAGCCAGTAATACAAAAAAGACTTAATAACGCTTTTCTGCTCCGCAGGATAGATAAAAATAGTGACATGACGAAATTAACCTCATATTAATTAGTCTTGGCAACTAGAATTTTTGAATAGAAGTTGTGGTAACTAGGATCAAAATTTGCCGTTAGTTGTTATTATTAGTGCGCAATCATGATGCTTTGAAGAGAGCTATTCAAGATAGCATAGATTCAATTGTAAACTAATGGAATTAAAAATGTATATTTTTTTGCTAAATATGCAATTAAAAATGGAAAATTAAAATTATCGACTGACTGAAATTTTATATAGAGTCATGTTCTCGAAAGTTAATTGTATATTTTAATGTCATATAAACATAGGAATTATTGCGTGGTCAAACCGCAGAACAATATTGATGAACAATGGATGCGCTATGCAATTAGACTAGCGCAACGTGCTGAGGCACAAGGCGAAGTTCCGGTTGGCGCAGTAGTCGTCCATAGGGATCAATGCCTTGCCGAAGGCTGGAATCAACCAATAGCGCTGCATGATCCTTCGGCGCATGCAGAAATGCTGGCTGTGAGAAGTGCTGCCAAAATTCTTAATAATTATCGATTAGGTGCTGTGACGTTGTATGTGACACTAGAGCCTTGTGTCATGTGCATGGGTATGCTGAGTCACGCACGAATTGAACGATTGGTCTTCGGAGCCTACGACCTAAAACGCGGTGCTGTTTGTAACTCCCTTCGACTGGCGGACGCGGATTTTCTAAACCATCGGATTGACTGGTGTGGTGGTGTCTTGGCTGAAGAATGTAGTGCGTTATTAATCGATTTTTTTAAGAAACGCCGCTAAATCTGCAAAAATTTATGCTTCAGTGGAAGCAAGGTAAGTTTTTTTAAATTTAAGAGCAGCATATTTTTCAAAATTCGATAATCATGGCTTGTCTAAATCAATTTCGAATGTATAATGTGCCACCTCAGACGCGGGAATAGCTCAGTGGTAGAGCACAACCTTGCCAAGGTTGGGGTCGCGAGTTCGAATCTCGTTTCCCGCTCCAAAAAATCAAGAACAAGGCTTTAGCCTCATCATTCGAATCTCGGCACAATTCATTTGGCCTCATCCCGATTTTATACAAATTTCGACCGGCGTTACCACACTCGCAGGGATTCATTCGCGTGCCGCTTAACTGTCGGTTTTCCTTTCATATCACTTACACCTATTTGAAATATGCACGAACTTATTGGTAATGAACTCTATCAAGCGATAACCTATGCAAGAGGACTTGATGAACAAGCGGGTAGGCGACTTCTGGCGCAATTCCAACAGGAACAGCCCGGATTAGCTCAAACCTTGCTTGAAATATTTCCTTCAATTATTGCGGAGCACGATCAGGACATGGCCTACTTGTTCATGGACCTATGTTTTGATGTGTTGTGTATTTTCCAGAAAGCGTTCGGTCCATTACCGACTTTGCAACAAATGGATAAGGAGTGGCTTGAGAAACAGGCGGCGTTATTGGAAACTGAATTTCAGGCGGTTTTGAATGGCCAAACGATGGATCCTAAGCTTAGAGCAGAATTGCAGGATCGCATGCAAAAACGCGGCTTGGCAGATAACTCGCAACCGGCCTTGCTTAAAATTTTACTCGAAACGATAGACGATTTTTCAGCCGAAAGTCCTAAGAGAGTTAACGCGACTGAGATCTGCCAAAATCTCATTCGTGTCGTGGTGCATATGTTTGGGCAACTTTATACGCATAAGATCACAGCCTAATGTCAGAAGGCGCACTATATGCTAAGTTTGCTTCTGCATTCGGCGACAATTACCTTGTCGCTCAAACTTAGGATGGCCTTCGCTAAACTATCACTCTTACAATCTCTGTAGTTAGCGGATGGGTTTGTTTTAAGAGAAGTTAACTTTCAGGATTCGGTCACCAATAACTTAGTTTATTAGCCCCTCGCCCCATTGGGCGAGGGAGTAGATGTGGAGGTTATTATTAACAGACTCTTTACTACAGAGGATTAAGCTTTCAACTTACTTCACTTGTAAAAACACGCTTTGGCAACATTCGGAATCGGATCACCAAAGATAGTGCTATTACAGGCGATACTATTAGTTACTTTGGCTTTAGATTTAAATTTTTTGTTCGCTCCATAATACACAGTTGCATTTTTTACTCCGGATGGCAGAGTGCAGGTACCATTTTCAGCACTACAATAAGTCGTTTTAGCCGGACCTGTGGGAATTGTAGGCGTTGTCAGAGTTGTCGGAGTTGTAGGTGTTACTGCTTCCTGCACGTAATAACATGCTTTCACAACCCCTCCAATCGGATCTCCGAAGATCCCATTATTACAAGCCACACTGCCGGTTTGACCGGTTTTAGACGCAAATTGGTTATTCGCGCCAAAGTAAACCGTTGCCGTAATCCCGGATGGCAAAGTACAGGTGCCTCCTTCGTCACTACATTTAGTGGTGCCGGCAGGGCCTGTAGAGGGCTGAGACGTTGGTGGAGTAGGCGTTACGGCCTCTTGCACGTAGTAACAAGCCTTGACCACATTAGGCGCTGGATCACCAAAGATATCGTTGTTGCAGGCAATACTTCCGGTTTGAGCTGTTTTTGAGGCGAATTGGTTGTTCGCTCCATAATATACCGTCGCTCTGGTGCCGGATGGCAATGTGCAGGTACCGCCTTCTCCACTACAGTTAACAGCTCCTGAAGGAAGTACTGTGCCAGGAAGTACCGTGCCGGTTGATTTTTGAATCTTCATGGCATAGCGACCTAACGTAGGGATATCAATAATGAAAAGATTGCCGCTTTTAATCACCGCTGGGGCGCTGTAATTCGTAAAGCCATAAGTGTTTTCGACAAACGTGACATTGAAATTACTTGCAGCCTCCGAAGCTGAAACAAGGATCCTACCTTCGCCCTCAAAATTGAGTTCAAGATTGGTGCCATCGCCGGTAAGCGAAGTAATTCGTGAACGCATCGGCATTTGGGTAATGTGGGTAACATTATCCTGAACGGTTCCCGCTACGACCGTAAAATCGCCACCGTCTTCGTCGATGAACACTTTATCCTCGCTGTAAGCATACCAATTATTGACCCGCTGAATCTTCTGGCCTGCCGGTAAATTCATCGCCAGCGCAAAAGTCCCCAGATTGCCACCTACGACATTGACAGAATAGGTATTAGCGGTTTGGTTCACGGTAAATTTAGCATTTTTGAAGGCATTGATCCGTTGTGCCGCATCGGCTGCGGTTAAAAACTCCGCACCGGTGCCGAATGCTCGTGAAATAATACTGGTAAACATTTCAACCGTATAATTTTGCTGGGATGCCGGGGTTGTGGCACTGGTTGGACCATAATCATGCCAAGGCCAATGAATGATGGGTTGTGCCGCATGCTTCATCAGACGAAAGTATTCAATGGTCCAAAATTGTTCGGCTTGGGTGGCATTGAGGCGCATCGGAACCGGCGGATTTCCGGTTGGGACGCCAAAATCCATCAGGGTAAAGTCAAAGGACATATTCGGGCTAAAGTACACCTTATTATCAGCAGGGGTCAGATAGCCGATCGCGCTCGGGTAGCCTGCCCCAATCAACGAGCCGCCGCCGGACAAATAATCAAGGTGTTGCATTATATCGTGTGCAATGTTGAGATTTTCAGGCATACCAGGTACTGCACCACCACGAATATTTTGCGTCTTCCAAGTGCCTTGGCTTCCTGTCAGGGTGATATTGTTGATGATTTCATTCATCGATTGATTAAACTCAAAGGCTATTTGTGAGCTATTCAACAGGTTGGTATCGGCTGGATGAGTGTAGGAGTGAGTCCCAATTTCATTACCCAAGTAGATATAGTTCTGATATAGAGGCCCTGAATCATAAGGTGCTTGAGCTCTGATTGATGTCAACTGACTAAGCCATTGCGGTAGTGGCATATTGGCAGGCGGCGTAGACCACCAGACGGTGCTTTGTCCGGTCGTCGGTGAGTTGCCGATATTGATATAATAAGAACCCACAAAATTGTAACGCGCTTTCCAGTCTTTCAATAGGCCATACAAAGGCACATCGACATTGCCCATAGAATCATAGCTTTCATAGCCGAATTCTTGACTTTGATCCATATCATTTCTGGATACGAACAAATTATTCTGGCGTCCCATTTTGAGCGCGACCGGCGTGTCATTACCGTAGACTACCCATTGCAAGGCTTGCCAGACCAAATTACTATCCGCCATCAAACTGGTGGTCGCAAAATGCACGTTCCGGCCGCCGGTGACTGTTGCGATGGCTCCGGGTTTAAATCCAATACCCGGAATACTCTGATTTGCCAGAACGGTAACATTCTGACCCGGAATGGCATCAAAATAACTGGTATAGCTATTTTGATAAGAATTTAAGTTTCCACTCGATAAAATGATTTCATTGCTAGCATAACCTTTCATCGCGGGATGATTAATATCGCCGGCAAAGAGAGAGAGTGCCACAGGACCGGCGCCGTTGGTGCGTGTAATCCCAAAAAACTGTTTCATCAATTGGTAAGAATCACCGGGCACGGGTGCATTGAATTCATCATTGGTCATAAAATTATCGGCCGTGATGATACCGATGTGATACCGATGGATAGCTTTATAGAGGGTATTACGGACGGCATTGTATTGATTTTTTGGCAGGTTGGATGCGTAAGGAAAAATCAGCGCGTCATAATTGACCAGCTTATTTAAATTCGTTAAATCGCTTTCTGTCAATAAATCAAAGCCGATACCCGCCATCATCGTTTGATGCTGGATAGCCATATAGAGCTGAGAATAGGCTTTTTCATTGTAGAATTTATTTTTGCTGGTTTCGCTGAACACAATACCCACCCGTTTGCTTGGGTCTTGGCGAACCGGTAAGGCCGGAGGTTGAACTGGAACAGTATATTGAATCGCTGTGGAATAAAACTCTGGGAAAAAGACGGTGTCGTTAATATCCCCGATCACATTAATATCTTTGGCTGCCGCCAAATTCATCGAAGCCGCAGGAATCGCCAACTCAAGCACCGTTTTGTCGGCACTATACGCATAATCCATGGCACCGACCGATTTACCGCTGACATCGTATAGATAAGGGATGCCGTCAGTAAACACATTCACCGAATATTCGGCTCCGGCATAGGCACCCCATACTTGAAAACCAGTCGCCGCATTTTGGTCGGTATTTAACCAAAGCGTGGTATTGGCGGCGAGTTGAGTTCCTGAAAGTTTCAATGCGAAAACATAGGTTGGCACAGGGGTGGCGACATAGCGGGCATACAATTCCGGACCGGTCGTCGCCAAGGTTGGGGGTTTATCGAGTGGAAAATTGAGCCGGTCATCAATGGTCCACTCGGCAATACTGCCGTCCAAGTTGATTGAACCATAAGACGATGTTGCCGCTTCGGCCTTGGCCGGTAACAAACAGTCAAACAGTGGTGCCAGTTTGGTCAACCAATAAACCGGTTGATCAGGAATAGCCGATAAATATTTGCGGGTCTGCGTATCTCGCATCATTTCGGCGGAGACCCCGGTACTTAACAGCGTACCGAGTATTGTCAAAAGCATTAAGTACGCACGCGCTTTTTGTTTTTTATTATGCTTGTTCATATGTAAAGTTTCCAAAAAACAGTGACTGGTAATTTACCACCCCATAGAAAAGATCAACGGGCTGGATCTTAGCTGAATCTAGTGAGTGAATAGGCTATGGCAACTAAGATGCCGATCTGTAAATATAAGATTAATAGGCATATAAATAATTTTTTCGTCATATCCCCTGGCATAATGCGTCATTTTTGTCATGACAACATTGATTATCAAAACAAGCGGGTAACAGCATTCCGACTTGAAGATTTTATTTCAATTGGATGATCTATTTAATCGCTTACATTCAAGACATTAACAAAACTACTTGAGCACGCAATAAACAACGTCTACTTCCAGCGGTTAATATGGCGCAGGGAATGAAACTTTTAAGGCCTTACGTTTAGCCAATTCGTCAGTTAGAACGGCCTTAGCCTTTTTCTCATCCGCTTTAATTTTAGCCAGACGCGCTTTTTCCCAAGTCGTTCGCTGCTTGTTCAAAGATACCTGTTGTGCCTGTTGACCATTAATTTCCAACAGATACTCTTTGGCAGCAGTGCCTTTAGAGGTTTCGGCATAAACCCCATTACTTAAAGTCGCGCCGAGAATTACCAAAGTAATTAACAATAAGTGGTTTGTGGTTTGTTTTAAAGTTTGCTTGTTCATGATAGTCACCCAAAAAGCTTAGTTGTTTAATTTATGAATACAACTTTTGTGTCATTCAGTTAAGTTGTTTTCTGAATTAACTCGTATAAAGCAATTACAGTGCCAATGTTTAAACAACTGAAAGATATTGGTTTTATTAGTTGTTGCGTAAACAGACCTGACAATTTTTGGTAGTTTTGTCATGACATGACATGGCATGACTGCCAATGTTTGTTAACGCTGGATCGAAACTTTAAAAGATCGGTCGGATAACTAACATATCGTCTTAAATCGGAGTGATGAGTAAAGGTTTGGCTTCCCTAAAACCGTGGTTTGGGTTTATTGAAGCAGTGAAGATATTTTGCATTTTCGCGATTCAGAAGTGTAATACGGAAACAATAGCTTTCTACGTTGGTTTCATCCGTTGTATAGCGGTGAGATTGGGGGAGCGTGAGTTGCACTCGATTATTATCTTTACTCCAACTTGGTTCATTAGCGGCAATAATATTTGGCAACGCGCAAAAAACTAGCCTATATTCGTTGAGTCGACTTGGGATCGCTAGCGATTAGCTTATCTTTATCCTAAAGAGCAGTTGAGACCTTAAAATTCTGTTCGCCCTGAGTTCATTGAAGGGTTGAACGGGATTTTAAGGTCTCACCACCTGGGTGAAAGCATAGAAAACCGTCCATGCTTCGACTGGGCTCAGCATGAACGGTTTTCTATGCGTTTAACGGCGCTTTTTAGGTTTATCAAACCTTATGATTGATCAGTTTTTGGCGCCCAGGCCCTAATAGTACGACAGCTCTGTTCAATGGATTTTTGTAACGCTTTGGCCGCTTCAATATCAATGATGCCATTTTTCAAAGCAGCATTAAGTGCGGTTGCTTGCGAAGCAACAGTTTTAAGTGCCAAGGTACCGGCCACACCTTTTAATTTATGGGTTAATTCCATTCCGGCTTTAATGTCGCCCTGAGTCAAGCTGTGCGTAAGATCATGACCTGCATTCTGGTACAGTTCGATGAATTTATTTAGATAAGTACGATAAACCGATTCTTTACCCCATTGCGCTAGACCCTCTGATAAGTCGACACTCACATCGTTATCTTCAGCAGTCGTAATTGGCGAGGCAGTGAGGGTTTGTGCTTGTTGCGTCAAGGTCTGGATGAGTTCGACGAGTTGATCGATGTTAAACGGTTTAGCAATAAAGTTATTCATCCCTGCTGCAATGGCACGATCCTGCTCTTCTTTAAGGACTCCAGCTGAGAGCGCGATAATCGGCAGGTGGGTCCATCGAGGATTTTGGCGAATCAGTTGCGTTGCTGTATATCCGTCCATAATTGGCATCTGAATATCCATCAGAATCAGATCTACGTCGTCCGGATGGACTTCCAGCCAGGATAAGGCTTCCTGACCATTTTCAGCTAAGTAGATTGTCGCTCCTTCAGATTCGAGCAGCAATTGCGCTAGTTCGAGATTAATTTCACTATCATCAACGACCAGAATTCGAATTTCGGAAAGCCTCGGTAATCCGCTTTGCTGAACTGAACTGGGGGGCGGAGAGGTAGATGGCTTCGACTCTGCTAATGTTGAACTGACGGCCGTGGATAAACTGGATGGCATAACGGGTTTGGACGACATGCTATTGACCCTATTTAGATCATCGTGCGTAGAAGGTAATGTTGATTGTTCGTGCAGATGCGCTCGTTGTAAGGATAAAATGAAGCTATAGACTTTCATAAATTAAATTTCCGAAAATACGAAAATTCCCTCTTTTGTCGGTATGCTTGACGCCATAAGAAAATACCGCCAAAGGAATGCTTGAATGATAGCGCTCACCTTCTCCAAACTGATTTTAGAAAAACTGAAAGA
>CANNKG010000124.1 GCA_947505105.1 Methylococcaceae bacterium
TCTTAGTGCTTGGGTTAACTGATGGTAGTCTTTCAAGTTCATTCTCGTCTTTAGTCGGATAGAAAAAAGCTTGGCACTATATCAGTTAGCCTTCCTTAATATCCTATTATTGGCGATTGCACTTCGGAGTTGAATCCGCCAAACAAAAAGCACGAACTATAAATGAGCTTTTAAAAGTTTTGAAAACAGCTTTTGAAATCATCACTAAAAATGATGTGGTAGGATATTTCGACCATGCTGCCGAGTATTAACAGTAACTATCGTAAATTGAAAACGCTGTATGTACCCTTTGTTTTAATGTTAATTGATGTTAATCAGAACGCGGTAAATTTACTTTTGATTAAGTGAACCATAATTTTTTAACCGCCACAACAGTTCACCGTTAGCATTCTGTCCTGCGTATTCCAGATCTGCCCATAGATTTACCTGTCCTAATAACGTTTGATAGGTTGCGCTCGGGATATGGATATCGAGGTTTGAACTTATAGTCACTTGACAACTTTCGGGTGAGATATTATCAGGTGTGGAATAGGTAATTGCCGCAAGAACAGGGCTGGTCGAGGTTTTAAAAGAAACAAAATCTATAGATGCTATTTTTTTGTTCGGCGCTGGATTATCCCAAACAAATTCACGTAATAAGGTTCTTTTTTCCGATTGAGTCGTGTCTTCCCAGGCTAGAGAAGCTTTAGTTATATTTTTTGAGCGCCAATTACAACAATGATCGTCAATATTCCATTGAGGTGAAGTTTGTTCATTATCCAAGATAATATCAATGGTCGTGGTATCTTCAAAATTAATGGTATATTTTCCAATTATTCTATTGTTGGGTACGCCAAAATGTATTTGTCCAAAAAAATTAATTTTTTTTGCATAGTCGTTTACGGGAATATTAATCAAATCCGGTAAATTAGTTAACGATGAATAACCGCTGGTGACTACAAAGATATTGCCAAGCGTGCTTTTATTGATAATGAATGGCGTATTGTTTGTTGCCGAAAACAGCTTTTGCTCGCGTGGTAAATTGGCATAACTTTTTCCAATTGCTTTTACGCCATCATGATTTGTAAAATTAACTAAACTTATAAATTTCTCTTCAGCAATCGCTGCATTAATACAAAAATATAAGATAGCTAAAATTATATTTAAGGTATTTTTCATAAATAAATGTCCCAGGTTGCATAATTACCACTTTAAGTGTAGGTCAAGCCACGGCGATTACTAGAAAAAATCACAAAAATAAAGCCTAGAATTAGCAAGATAGCTTGCAGAAAGCGAACGAAGTCCAGTGATTGATACCACCGAGGTTCCCGGATTTCATCCGAGGTACGTTGCTGAATCGATGTTTGAGTTAGCACCGCTATCGAACGGCTTTTGCCAAGGGTAAATATTGGCTTAAGGGGCCAGCTTCCCGAATGCCGGTATTTGGTAAAAAATACCAGATACTTTGATTCTGATAACCTAAGTAGCTGTTGCTGTTCGGATAATAGCGGTAATAAAAACCGAAGCCCGTTTGAGAGGTTTGTGGTGCGGGGTTGAATACCGGCGCAAATTGAGTTTCCGCATATTCGAAAATTTTATCGGCAGCTTTGAATAAGGCGGTTTCGAGACGTTTGGTCTTCATAAAATTCCAGGCGTCTTCCCAGTAACCACTTGGCACGATATGTCCACCGCCCTGATGAATAATCCGAACTTGGACTTCCGATTCATTACCTAGGCGATTGGCTAAATGACAGGTATGGGCAAAGGGGACTGAGTCGTCGTCATCGTTGGCGGCTAGAAAGCCCGGAGGTACCCAGTTGACGCTTGTTGGTGCAATGGGGCGTGCAATGGCATCGGGGGTGACACAGCTTTGCGTCGTCCAGCCAGCCGCCTGACAACTTAAGTGACTGCCCGGTGGGGCAGAAACCGGATTAATCTGGCAGATCGGGTCGCCAGCGGTGGTTCGACTTAACACTAAACCGCCGCCAGTTTCGGCAAAGGCGGCAATCCGTTCATGCAATACTGCCGCCGCAAAGTATGAAAAAAATGCTCCGCTTGAAAATCCGTTTAAATAAATACGGTTTGGGTCAATCTGATAGCTTTTAACTGCCTCGTCCATAATGGCCTGAACAAGCAATAAGTCCTGATTAGTGGCGGGGTTTCGATTTATCGGACTTTGCGGATCGCTGCCGAGTGCGGTTTCCCAGTAAGGGGCACCAGCGCCATGATCCCAATCGCCTTGATCGATGCTGCGCGGTAAGGGCGCTACGATCACAACGCCTTCCCGGTCGGCAAATTCTTGTAGAGCATTTTTGCCTAATTCGTCGAGGGTGCTGTATTCAAGGGTGCCGCCAGTGCCAGTGAAAAATATTAGCAGTGGGGGATGGGGCGCGTTTGAGGGGCGATACACCCAGATATTTCGGGCAGTATTTTGGATGGTCAGTTGGGTTGCACTAAATGCGTTGGTCTGCGGTGGAAATTGTCCTGTGTAATAGGCGCCATCGGCATAACTTGCTTGTAAAACAACGCATTGGAGACTGAAGATGAGTAGTAGCAAATGATAGCGCATAATGATCCCCATAGTTCATAATCAGAAAATCTGGATTTAAACATTAGAGATAGACCAATAAGCTGGAAAATTCAAGCAATAAAAATTGATCGCGAGATATTGGTGCCCTTTTGAAGAGGAGGAGAATGGCTGGATTACCTGGATGATCTCAGATTGATGCTTGGCTATCTCTCGGATCTTTGGATGGAGGTTTATCGTTACTATTTTTTCTGCGCTGCCATTGACGTTTTCGAGAACTATTGACGCGCTTGATCTGAAGCAGCTGTTGGTTAAGTTCGACCGATTGCAGATGTTGAAAAATATCGGTGGGCATGCCGTTTGGTAAGTCAATCAAGGTGTAATGATTTCGGATGTCCATATAACCAATTTTGGCGCGCTCAACGCCTGATTCGTTGATCAATATATTTTTAATATCTTCAATTGAAACGTCGTGTTTGCGCCCGACTTCCAGGCGATAGCGCACCATTTTCAGCTTTTCAGGTTTTGGTTCTGAAGGCTTCAAAATTGCTTTGATTTGTTGTTTAAGCGGGTCAAGCGTCGAATCATCTTCGATAATCAGAGGAAGTTCTTTATTGGCTATTTCTATCGCTTTAGTGTTGGCTTCCGCACAGGCTATAAGAATAGCGGGATCCACGAATAATAGCGCGGCAGCAAGTTCCAGTGGTTCAATACCTAAGGCTTCGACCAGATGACTTAAAAAATGCTGCAACGGTTCAGTCGAATGCCGAGCAAGAATCAATTGTAATTCGGTCACTATTCGCTTTTCAAGGTCTGCATTCATTGCAAAATCGTCATCTTTCATGGTGAACTTAAAGAGTGTTTAATCAATTTAGAGGCGATCCTGAAAAATCTCAACATAGGCTTCATCGCGTAATCGGCGTAGCCAAAGTTCCGTTTCTTCCTCTATTTTTCGTTCGCGTATCGCTTCGCGTGCCTGATTTTTTTTGAAGTCGGCGTTATTGTCTTGGGTTTCTCTACTGAGCACTTGAATTAAATGCCAGCCAAATTCGGTCTGTACCGGTTCGCTTATTTGGTTAATCGGTAAATTGTTCATCGCGGTTTCAAATTGAGCAACCATGGCGCCTGGAAGCACTACGCCTAAATCCCCGCCTTTAATGGCTGAGCCTTTGTCTTCTGAATGCGCTCTGGCGATTGATTCGAAACTATCGCCGTCCATGATTCGGGCTTTTAAGTTTAATAAGCGCTTTTTGGCTTCGGCATCATCAACCAGTTCATTCGTCTTGA
This sequence comes from Methylococcaceae bacterium, assembly GCA_947505105.1. Classification (GTDB taxonomy): domain Bacteria; phylum Pseudomonadota; class Gammaproteobacteria; order Methylococcales; family Methylomonadaceae; genus SXIZ01. Next base: position 3,794 of record CANNKG010000124.1, read on the forward strand.
TTAGAATGTGTCTAACCTTGGTTTTGGTTTGAAGATGCGCTTGTTTGCTCGTTCCCTTGGATTCGAACAACTTAACAATATGAAAACCACTGGGGCTGCGAATAGGATCGCTGATATCGCCGGACTTCATTTTAGATACAGTGTCTACAAAAATAGTCGGCATTTGAGATAGGGTTCGCCAACCGAGGTCCCCGCCTTGTAGTGCTTGGGCACCGTCAGACATTTCGATCGCGATTTGTTTAAAATCAGCGTTTGCACGTAACCTTTCGACCGTGTCATCCGCTCTTTGTTTGGCTTTTTGAATGACGTTGGATGAAGCGCTTTCCGGAAGCGCAATCAAAATATGGCCTAGATGATATTGAGATTTATCAAGATCAACATCGCCTTGAGTTTCGAGATAATGCTCAACTTCACTATCGGTGACGTTGATTCTTCCGCCAATTTCACGTCCTCGTAATTGATTAATCACGATTTCGTGGCGGACATTTTCTTCAAAATCCTTGTAATTCATGCCTTGAGCTTTGAGCTGTTCCTTGAATTGTTCGGTATCCATGTTGTTTTTCCGCGCAATATCGGCAATGGCGCCTTGAGTCATGTCATTGGTGATGTTGATTCCGGAGGTTTTAGCTAGGTGACGTTGGAGTTTGTCGACGATAACGCGCTCAAGCACCTGCCGTTTTAGCACATTATCCGGCGGAAGACTTACCTTATTGGCGGTCAAGCGTTGAGTAATGATTTGCGCTTCACGTTGCAGTTCACTATTCAGGATGACTTCGTCTTCAACGATAGCAACAATATAGTCAATTTGCTCAGCTTTAGCCCAGTGGTTTTGAAATAAGCCCAAGTTAAGGCTGACAAAAAATAACAACACTTTAAGTAATTTCATGTTAGACATTGTTTATATATCACTATAACCGTAAATATTACGTTTTAGGAAAGTCGTTACGTCGTCACCAAATGATGACAAACTTTTCAATTCGATTTGAAACATCACAGTCGTCTGACTTTCGCCATAGGCGTTGGGCGTCACTGGCGTATAGTTGTTGGCAAGGTTGAGGCCGTTAATAAAGCGTCGACCGATTACGCGAAAGCGCCAGCAACAATTTTCTTTCTCGAGTCCTATAAAGCTTTCAGCGGTCTGGTTGTAGTAGAACGAATATTGCCAGCGTCCGACCATAAACCAGTTGTCATAGATCGGGATGCGGCCTGAAATGTCGCTTTGCCGGATCGTATAGTTGGTTGTGTTATTGCTGGTAATAATACTGAGGTTACGATTGCTGATATCGTGATAGCCAGCATTGAACAATATTCCTGTAGGACTTTTGTAATGAAAATCGATCAGTTTTCGAGGGAGGCTGGGTTTATCATTATTGTAAGGATTGACCTGGAGTCCTGAGCTAAAGCTAAGGGTATCGGTTAACTGACCGCTAAATTGGGTGATGATGTTAGAAAAAAGCGATGTTTCTTTTTCCAGAAAGTAGTTATAGGGATTCTGTGGATTTTGTAGAATCAGATCAGGGTCGAATAACTTCTGGGCATCGCGATCCTGAAAATAGATTGTATCACCTATGCTAGCTTTGAAGCGTTCACGACCATTGCTGTTATCCAGAAATCGACTGGCTAGCGCGACGGTGACTTGATTTGCATTTTGAACACGATCTACCCCGGTAAAGCGGTTTTCTCTAAATAAACTATCGAAACTAATATCGTAGAGAGCAGTATCAAAAATCGGTAATTCATCTTGATTGGAGCGTGGTATGTACAAATAGTACATGCGAGGTTCAATTGTGTGAGTGTAATTGCCGCCGCCCAAGTTGTAATTCGTTTCGGCAAATACTCCGCTGTCCAAAGATATAATGGGTAAGTCGCGATGGTAGCTGTTGATTCTGCCGGGAATCATGTCAATATTATCAACATTACCGTTATTTAAGAAATAACTGGTATGGAGTAGCGACGCTTTAGGGATGATAAAACCACTGGTCGATTTGAACGGAGCACTGACATAGGGTTTAAGATTAAGTCGTTGACCATCGACATTATGATTGTGCTGGAAAAATACAAATTCATTTTCAAGGCCAGCACTGACAGGATACGACTCAAAATCATGATTAAGATTCATCATGATTTGGGGTAGCTTCCGATAAGGATGTTGACTTGGAGGAATACTTTGGTCGATGGTTTGATAATTTTCAACGCGCGTCAAGAAGGTGACATCTTTGCGTTGATAGTTAAGATCAGCAACACTTCTAACATGACGAAAATCTGTGGCTGTCAGCGCGTGTCCTAGTTCCGAATAATAACGCTTATCCGAAACATAGTTCAAATCCATGAACGAGTTCATGTGCGGCGTCATGAAGGTTTGATTTTTAAAAGTTGCCTGATAGCGCGATTGATTGTAATTTGAACTGGTTTCTTTTTCGTCGTTAATGAGGTAATCGATACCTAGTTTGCTTTGGGACCAGGAGTTCATGTAGCGAAAATCGCCCCCTAACATGACACCGCGTTTGTCGAGGTAACGTGGTCTAAAGGTTGCGTCATAATTAGGAGCAATATTCCAATAAAACGGCAGCGTGAAATCAAAACCATTCTGTCCGCTTCTGCTCCATGTCGGTGATAAGAAACCTGTCATCCGTCGATCATCGGTGGGGAATGAAATAAACGGAGTATACATAACCGGGACACCCTTGAATTCTAGCCAAGCATTTTTGGCAGCGGCTTTCCCAGTTGCTCGATTCATCTTTAGACGTTCGGCGTGAATAACCCAGTCCTGATTACCCGGTTTGCAACTGGTATAAGCGACATTATTATAGTGCGATAAATCTTTGGATTCCCGATAGACTGATCCGGCACGTCCGCGAATTGGCGATCGTGGGGAAATAAATAAAGTTTCGCGCAATCGGGCCTCATCAGTATTCATATTTAACAACACCGAATCACTGAACATCGATAATTCGTCTTCACTGTAGTATACGTTCCCTTGGGCATCCATGGCATCGGAAAAGTTGTTGTAATTGACCTTGTCGGCCAAGACATCTTGATCGGCACGACGGATTTTTACATTCCCTGAAAATGATGATACTTCTTTATCAAATACTTCCGAATAATCGGATTCGATATCGAGCGGCGAGCTATCTCGAAATTGCTTGGTAGTGGGCAAGTTTGAGTAAGGATTTTTGGTTCTGGACGATGTTTCACATGAGGTCCAGGGGTCGGCTTTCAATCGTGATTTAAGACGACCAAAGGTTTGCTCTTGGGTATGATTGAAAGCTGGTTCTAAAAGTCGAAAACCGATATCTTCATGTACTTCGGTGTTGGTTGCTGTATTGGCATCCTGCGTTTTAGACGGTGTGGCTTCGGCGGGCGCTACTGCTTCGGGTTGAGTAGGTTTAGTATCGTTAGTTACCGTCGCGGTGGGCAATTTGTTTGCTTCGCTATCTGCGGGCAATGTTGGTGCTATCGTTACGTTGCGGGCAGGAGCGCGTTCCGGTTCTGGTGTGCTCGGTTCTGTCGTTGAACGGGTATCAACATTATTTTGTTGAGCAGGAGTGGATTTACTTACGCAGCCCCATTGCTTTCCATCCGTGGATTGAGCACAATCCCAGGTTGATTCGGCAAATGCTGCATCCATGCATAATGCTAGATAACTTAAAAGAAAGAAACGATGGTGCATAATTAACAGTGGTTTTAGTGGCTGTTGAGAAATAAATCGAATAAAATGCTCTTTTACCATTCTACCTTACATCTTAAGCAAGTTAAATAAACTATTCATGCAACATGAGTGACGAAGATTTCAGAGCACAACGTATTCAGCACTGGTTAGTTGCAGAATTAGGACTAGACATTCAAACTTTCGCGAAGGCTTCAAGTGATGCGAGTTTTAGGCGTTATTTCAGAATTAATACGTCAAATAAGTCGTTTATCGTCATGGATGCTCCCCCGGAGCGAGAAAATATCCTTCCCTTTATCAATGTAGCCAACATCTTACGTCAAGCCCAGGTTAATGTGCCGGAGATCTATCGTTATGATGTTGCTCAGGGGATAATGTTGCTGGAGGATTTTGGCAATATTGCGGTGCTTGATCGATTAACCGAAACAAATGCCGGGAATTTATATCAAGACGCATTAGACAGTTTATTCAAATTGCAAACTAACGTAGCTCCCAAAACCGTGGATTTGCCGGAATACGATGCGGCGTTTTTTGAAAGAGAATTAACTATTTTCTATGAATGGTTTTTGACTTCTTTTTTGCATATAGACATTCCCGAGCCGATAAAAAAATCGCTCAACCAATGCCTGATTGGCTCGGCATTGGAGCAGCCGGTTACGCTGGTGCATCGGGATTATCATTCTCGAAATTTGATGTACTTGACTGACGATAATCCGGGCGTGATTGATTTTCAGGATGCCGTCATTGGCCCCATCACCTATGATTTGGTTTCGCTGTTGAAAGATTGTTATATCCGCTGGCCTGTCGAATTGGTTGCAAAGTGGCGTGAAGGCTATTATTGGCGTTTAAAAGAACAGGGATTGGTAACGTGCTGTTCAAGCACCTTTTTACGCTGGTTCGATTTAATGGGACTGCAGCGTCATCTCAAAGCCATCGGGATCTTTGCACGTTTACACTTACGAGATGGCAAATCCGGTTATTTAAACGATATTCCGCGCACCCTGGAATATGTTGTAGAAGTCGCGGAAAACTATCCTGAACTGCAAGTGTTTAAGCTATTTTTGCATGCGCACATTTTACCTACTTATCATTCCAATAGCCTATGAAAGCGATGATTCTGGCGGCAGGTCGGGGAGAACGCATGCGTCCCTTAACCGATCATACCCCTAAACCACTATTATTGGCGGCAGGTAAGCCGATAATCGAATATACCTTAAATCAGCTCGCGACAACTGGTTTCAAGGAAATTGTCATTAATACCGCGCATTTGGGTGAGCAGATTCCAGAGGTTTTAGGGAATGGCGAGCGTTGGGGTGTTGCGATTACTTATCTTTCTGAAGGCACCGAAGCTTTGGAGACCGCTGGTGGTATTATCAATGCCCTGCCTGCACTGGGAACCGAGCCGTTTTTGGTGGTCAATGGCGATATAGCCACTGGTTATGATTTTGCGCAATTGCGCCAAAAAAACATTGATTTGGCGCATTTGGTGTTAATCTCCAATCCGCCTCATCATCCGGAAGGCGATTTTCATCTGGATGCGACTGGCCAATTATCCGTACAGTCATCTCCAAGGCTCACTTTTAGCGGAATTGGCGTTTATCGCCCCGAGCTATTTTCGAATCAAGCGCCAGGAATCAGAAAATTGGGGCCTTTGTTGCGTCAGGCTATGTCTGAAAATAGAGTGTCTGGAGAGTATTTTGAAGGATTTTGGATGGATATTGGCACCCCGGAACGCTTACAAACATTGCATAACTATTATATCAACCAAGAGGAGAACTTATGACTGAACATACCTATCGAAAAATAGAATTGACCGGATCATCTAATGTCAGCATTCAACATGCTATAGAGAATGCGGTTGCTAAGGCTGGCGAGACTATTCAGGATATGCGTTGGTTCGAAGTTGTTGAAACACGCGGCCATATTGAGCGGAACAAGGTAGCTCATTGGCAGGTAACGATTAAAATTGGCTTTACTCTGGGCGATTAAAGGGTTTACCGTATTAAGCGCAAGTCAATTCGGGGCCTGTGAGCCCCGAATTTATTTGTAGAGTTACTTTTTAAACGAAATAAAGCGCCGATACGGTGAACCAAATTTCCAGGTAAATGCTTCGGTGTAATAATGCATCAACGAAAAATAGCCAATCAACCCAAGCGTCACCGCTTTCTGAAGTTCTGTGCCAAATAATGCTTGAGTCAGGCTGCTGATCAGGCCATCACCAAAATTTTGCAACAGGAATGCCAATCCGAACGATAGTCCCGGCAATACCAGAAATACATGCAAGTTACAGCGTTTTGCCCAAGTATAGAGAGCATTTTGGGGCTGTTGATGATGGCGATTATAATCATGGGTCACATAAAAAATGTAGGCGGTTGCATCATGCACTAATCTCGGAACTAAAATCGCCAGAAAATAATAATGCTGCATGTACAGATAAAAACTGCTCAACACTAAAAAACTATTGCCCCATAAAAAAGTTTTACCAAACGTATCGTTAACATAACGTTGGCACACCAGAGAGAGCACTATCAGTCCGGCACAGGCGTAGACGCAGAAGGTTTGCAAGATGAGAGTGTGTTCCGGCGAAAAACTAGTCCGAAGAAAAATGCCGAGATAGATGGCAATACCGGTTAAAACGCTCAACGCCAACATGCTATTGAATGCCCATTCCGGTAATTTGAAAATGCCCCGGGTAATGCCATGCTGTTGCTTCAACACATGGAAAACCGTCCAGGCGACCGAGATAACATAAAGCGCTTTATATGGCAGCCATAAACTCCCAATCCCGAACACAAGCATAATCAACAAAGTCATTAGTACGATTTTGCTTTTATAAAGTTGAAAATACTCGGAATTACTGGTCAAAATCAGTGTGCTTGCCAGAATATGCGGGGTGCCGAACAGTAGTTGGAATAAGAAAAAGTGTGTAGGGTTAGCGGGTAGATGATTCTTGAGAAAACCGTCCCAAAATAAGCTATCCGACCATTGCAATAATAAACATAGCGGAATAATGGCATATAGGCCAAGTAAAACTCGAAACGAAACAATGAGCGGGGTCGGTTCGGTTACAGGTTGCGAATAGGGTAGTGATTGTGCAGACATAATCAGGTTTTTTATAATTAATTGTTGTTAAATCCCAAGTCAGTCAGATTTCATGCCGTCGGTTATTTTCGGGGCCAATCTTGCAGAAATCGCTGTTAACAATACTGTATTTTAGAATTGTACTCAAGCGAGAATTATTTAAGACAGCAATTCTCAATTTGAAGCCAAATATCTGGCGCCAGACTATCCAAATTGAGAATTGTTATATTTGAGAAATGATTACCTCAACTGGGTGTTATTAAAACAACAAATGAGGATGATATTTTGTAAGTAAATTTATTGTAGAGCCTTATCTACTCAGCATTCACAATAAATTCGGATTAATCTAATCAGATAATATGCTTACTAAGTTTGACAATTTCAATATCGTAGACTAGCTTTTATCGGTATTTAGTCGCGTCTTCCTATCAATTTAAAACGTTATTTTTTAAACGTTTAGAAACTTATTTTACTCCCTCTGAACTGGAGATATTTTATGCAAAGGCAACCTATTTTGTTGGCAACCATCTCGCTGCTGCTAGTCGCTTGTACTGCGACTAATGAAAAGCATGTAGCCGAGGGGGGGTGGGTTGAAACCGGACCGCCGGCGTTGCATGCCGTCCGAAATACCCAGCTACGAGAAATGATGGACAGAATGGATAGTTTGATGCAGGAGCGGTTTATGACGGAAACTGAAATTGATTCTGAACGTCGTAAATATGCTCAGAGCATTGCAAAAAATGCCGAAGGCATGGCGAAAACAGTTGAGGCGATTATTGCCTATATGCCGCGTTTACAGTTAACTCCTAGTGAGCAAGATACTTTTTTGGCTTTAGCTAAAAAACTTTCCGATCAGATTCAGCATCTTCATGAACACGCGACTCAAAATCATATTGATGCCATTGACGAAAGCTTGCACATTATCAACACAACTTGTACCTCTTGTCATGCGTTGTATAGAAAAACCGGGGGTTAAGATGTCTAACCCTTTCAAGTATACGACCGTGGCTGCTATGATTTTCTTACTGAGTAACTCTGCCTTGGCAAAAGATAATAAAGACAATATTGAGATCTTACTGAAAGAGCTTAATAGTCAGATTAAAGATTTGAAAAGTCAAGTTAATGAGTCTAATTCTCGTATCAACCTGTTGGAAAAAGAACTCCAACGAAAATCTAATACCGAAACCCAAGTTACAAAAGTATCTCAAGGAAATACCTCTGGAAATTCCGAAATCAGCTCAACTAAACCGACTGAGAATGAAAAAAAATGGGTTTCAGTGGGGGATGTGAAAGGTACGATCAAAATTCCAGGAACCAATACCTCGATTGGAATTGGCGGCTATGTCAAAACTGATGTAATTTATAACAGTGTTAGTGCTGGAAATGGTCGTTTAGGCGATCAGGTTTTAGTGCCTTCGCAAATTCCAGTGGGTGGTGCTCCTGGTGAGCATTCTCAAATAACTTTTAACGCTAAAGAAAGTCGGTTATGGTTTAAATCCTTTACGCCAAGTTCATGGGGAGATATCAACACCTATGTTGAAATGGATTTCTATGGCAATCCAGGTACCTATACCTTTGTGCCGAGGCTAAGACACGCTTATGGAACGCTTGGCAATCTGCTCGCAGGTCAAACTTGGTCAACTTTCCTGAATGTTGCTGCATTAGCAGACCATTTAGATCTTGGGATCTCCAGCGGATCGGTTGGGCAATTTCATCCTATGGTGCGATGGACACAGCCCTTCAAACTATCTGAAATACCGATGGAATTGCAATTGGCGGCCGAAATTCCAAAGAGTATCATTTGGGTTGATCAAAAATTTGATCCTACTTCGACAGTTAAATCCGGCTCTAAAGACCCTAATACGGATGCTTATTTTACTATTCCCAATAGTGATCGTTACCCGGATTTGGTTGCGCGTTTAAATTTTAATCCAGAATGGGGAAGTTTATCGTTAATGGGGATGGGTCGACAAATTCGCTACACTAATTCGACCGGTATTGTCAGAGAAGAGTGGGGGGGATCATTTGGGGTGGCTGGCAAAGTCAAAACATTCGGATTGGATAATATCCGGTTTATGGGACATTATGGTTCGAGCCATGCGCGATACATGATGATCAACGGGACGTTCGCGGATGCAAGCATCGACAGTGAAGGGAGCTTTGATCTGAGCACCTATTTCGGTGGAATGCTTTCTTACCAGCACTGGTGGAACAAAAGTTGGCATTCATCGCTTACCTATGGCATAGCTCAGGCCGACTATCCGGCGTATGTCAACCCTGTATTAACTCATCGAGCGCAAGACGTTCACGTTAATTTATTGTGGAGTCCAATTACTCCGGCCATGTTGGGAGTGGAGTATCTCTATGCAACGCGTGAATTAATTGATGGCCGCGATGGTGATCTTAATCGTGTCCAATTTTCAGCGAAATATAGTTTCTAGTGTTGATTTGATTCAGGTGCTGAGCAATGTAAATTGGCAGTACCTGAAATCATCAAATGTTTTGGTTAAATCATCTTTTTCCTTAATGAAAATAAAATAACCTGAACCGATGTAGGGTGGTGTGACTGGCATGGTAGTCAGCTAGGAGTCTGTCCGAGAACACGACTATTGAACAAGTCGACGTGAAGTTATCGGGAGAACTTAAAATTTTTCCGGCAATTCGGTTTCAAGTTGGCGTGATTTAATGCAATTTAGACGCTACGGCCTGCTATTTCGAGTATTTTTTCCTCATATTGTTGGCTGAGTGGCGCTATTTCCAAATTCCGGACGGATTAATCCCGTCAAAATGGCCTTAGCGATTTTTTTGAAGTTATGGGCGGCACAAACGATTGAAAATTCTCCGGCAACTTTGTCTTTACCTCGGACGCTGAAGTTTCGGAAACCGCTGTTTTTGATCTGTCCAAGCACTGGTTCGACGATGATTTTACGTTGCTTATAAGTAGCTTTGGCGGCGAGTCTCTGCATTTTTCGGTTCATGTCTTGGCGCAAAGACTCTTTGTCGTCGGTGTTGATAGTGCGGGCTTGACCTTTTTCGGATTGACTGATTTGGGTTAAGATTTGTCCGTCGGGACAGGTAAAAGGCCATAAGATGCGCGTATAGGATGCTGCCGACGTAAGGAGGCGCATCGATCGCGAATGATGCGCCTCCTTACGTCGGCACATCCTATATATGATTGTTTTATGCGCATCTTATCGAGTTGAAGCTTGGACTCTGCTATTAGATAATGAACTTGATCAAACCAAAATATCAAAGTTTGTTATACGCAAACTTAAGGGTCATGAGGAAAATAAAAACAATATTCAAAATGCACATAATTTTATTAAAGACGGTAAGATTGTAGCTAATATGTCATGGACAAAAAAGTACATCACTGTCAAGTTAAGTGCTAAAACTCTTAATTTAGCACAGGAAAAAAAGTTAAATGAGTTTTTGGAAAAGTTAGTTAAAGGTGAATTTTCGGAGGTGTAGCAACTTGCTACACTTTTTCGATGCTCAATTATAAATAATTTGAAGACAAGACCTCTAATCTTGTAAAGAGTTGTTCAACCAAAAGCAACTCAATAATGTTCAGCAGGTCGGCGAACCTCTATTAAAGCGGAACTTTTTTAACGCGAAATAGACTAACAAGCAGGTTACTAAAACTTAGCAGTAACCGACTCCTCACAAAGCTCATTCAGTGTTTCATAGCTGTGAATGGGCTTTTTTTGTTTTACAGCAATGTCACCGCAGAAAAGTCTGTATTATCTTCTGATGCAAAACTTATAAAATCGTAACGTTGCATTATTCACACACCTTATATACTATGCCGTTTTATACACTTAGCCGCGTTATTTTGGCAAAAGGTCCACGATGAAACTGTATATTTATGAACTAGGCAGCCAA
>CANNKG010000125.1 GCA_947505105.1 Methylococcaceae bacterium
TATCTTAGTGCTTGGGTTAACTGATGGTAGTCTTTCAAGTTCATTCTCGTCTTTAGTCGGATAGAAAAAAGCTTGGCACTATATCAGTTAGCCTTCCTTAATATCCTATTATTGGCGATTGCACTTCGGAGTTGAATCCGCCAAACATATTAAATCAGAACTTACGTACGCTCAGTCTAGTCGTGGACGACCATTTTAGCAAGCATTGATGATTAACACCCTGACTCTCTTATGTTAGATAACTATTATCGGCGAATCAGTTTTCTAAATTCCTCAAGAATCAAGATCAACACTGAAATGCCGATAGCTAACAACCAATCGTCAAAACTAAGCGGGACGGTATTAAAGATCTCAGCTGCAGGCGGGGAGTAAATCACCAGTGTTTGAAGCACCAATACACCACCCAGTGCGCTCCATAACAGGGGATTGGCAAAAAACTGTTTATTGAATGCGCTGATTTTCTCCGAGCGAGCATTAAACACGTTGAATACCTGAAATAAAACAAAACAAGTGAATGCCAGTGTGGTGGCGTGTTCAGTAGTGTGATGTTGCAAATCAAAATATAAAAGCCCCAAGGTACCAATTGCCATAGTCAGGCCGTAGGCGAATAGATTACCAAAGCGGCGCAATGAAAGTATGCGTGATTCGGAATTGCGGGGTGCTTCATTCATGCAGCTTTGATTTACCGGATCAACGCCGAGCGCCATCGCCGGTGGGCCGTCCATTATAATGTTGATCCACAGCAATTGGATTGCGGTAAACGGTAACGGCAAGTTCAGCAACGGTGCGCAGGCGACACATAAAATCGCCCCAATATTGGTGGAAAGTTGAAAACGGATAAATTTGACCATGTTGTCGTAGATGCCTCGACCTTCTTTGATGGCTTTGACAATGGTCGCAAAATTATCGTCAGTTAGGATCATCGACGCGGCTTCTTGGGCAACATCGGTGCCGGTTATGCCCATGGCAATTCCGATATCGGCTGCTTTGAGGGCCGGGGCATCGTTAATGCCGTCGCCGGTCATTGCTACGACCTGACCGTCGGCTTTTAAGGCCTTGATGATTCGTAGCTTCTGTTCGGGAGCGGTGCGTGCAAAAATGCCGATAGAATTAATTCGGCTCGCTAAACCAACGTCGTCAAGTTTGGCTAATGCTTCACCTTCGATAACGTCACCGGTCAGGCCTAATTCTCGCCCAATCGCCGAAGCGGTCAGAGCTTGGTCCCCGGTGATCATTTTGACGTGAATACCCGCTTGCTGACACAGCTTAATCGCCGCTTTTGCTTCTGCTCTGGGTGGGTCCATCAAGCCGATCAGCGCCACAAAATTCAGCTCATGCAGGTAATCGAATAAGTTTTGGTGAGGATTGAACGAGTCGCTACTGAGTTCAGCCTGAGCGATACCAAGCACTCGCAGGCCTGCTCCAGCCATTTCCTGATTCCGGGAAAGCAGCATTTCCCGATTGATCGCTTCGAATTCGCCGTGCTCTTTCAAAACTGTGCTACAGCGTTGGAGGATAATTTCCGGCGCACCTTTGACAAAAACTTTCACCTTATCGCCATCTTGGTGGAAGGTTGCCATAAATTTATATGCTGCATCAAAGGGTACTTCGGCCAGTCGAGGAAACTGTTCACTCAATTCAGAACCGTTGCAACCGGCTTTTGTCGCCAGAACCAGTAACGCCGCTTCCATCGGATCGCCGACAATTTTTTGCTGATGCAGATAACTGTTATTGCAGAGAACCAGCGGTAACAGCAAGGTTGTAAAATCTTGGCCAGTCGATGAGTCGTCATTGGAGTTAATCGTGCCGTTTACGTCATAGCCTTCGCCACTGACTGAAAAGCTCTGATTTTGGTAATAAACCGAGCGAGCGGTCATTTGATTGACGGTAAGCGTTCCGGTTTTGTCGGTGCAAATGACGGTCGTACAGCCCAAGGTTTCAACGGCGGCTAAGCGTTTAACGATCGCATGCTGACGGGCCATGCGATGCATTCCAAGAGCGAGCGTGACGGTGACCACCGCCGGTAACCCTTCGGGGATTGCCGCGACTGCCAAGGCGATTGCGGTAAAGGCGGTTTCAACCAAGGGTTCACCACGCCAGAGCGCGCTGAGAAATAGCAAGGCAACGACGCCTAAGGCAATCAATGCGAGGCGTTTACCCAAACTATCGAGTTGTATCTGTAAGGGCGTCGCTTCGTCTTGTTGTTCGGCAAGCAATTCGGCAAGTCGACCGATCTCAGTGTTCATGCCGGTTTCTGTGATGAGCAAGTCGGTTCGACCTCGGGTGACCGCATTGTTCATAAAGAGCATATTGGAACGTTCAGCTAATGGAATAAAGCCTTCAGGCAATTTATTGCTCTGTTTGTTGACCGTTAGGGATTCGCCGGTTAATGAAGATTCATCGACTTCGAGATTGACCGCGCTCAGAATACGACCATCGGCAGGAATTTTGTCACCGGCTTCGAGTATCACAATATCACCCGGAACCAGTTGATCGATCGGGATTTGTTCAGTGTTACCGTCGCGCCGAACTTTGGTCTGCAAGGCCAGCATTTTTTTCAAGGCTGCGAGTGCTTGTTCAGCCTGAAATTCCTGGTAGAAACCTAACAGCGCGTTAATGAAAACTACGCTTAAAATCACCAGTCCATCGCTCAAATCTCCGATACTTGCCGCCAAAACAGCGGCGGCAAGTAAAACTAAAATCAACAGGCTTTTAAATTGGGCAAAGAACAGCGACCACGGCGATTGAGGTGGTTTTTCAGTCAGACGATTGGGGCCATATTGTTTAAGCCGTTCGGCGACCGTTGTTTCTGAAAGTCCTGAGTTCAGATTGGAAGCGAGTTTCGCTAATGCGTCGATTTCCGACAATTGATACCAATTTGGAGCTGAATTTTGTGGATCAACTTCTTCGACTGTGCTGGTTGAACTTTCGATAACGAGTCGCTGTTCTTTTAACCACGCTTGCCAGACCGAGAGTAGTACTGCCAAAATGACCGGTCCGATAAAGAGTCCGATAATCCCGAATTGTGAAAGTCCTCCCAAGACCCCAAATAAAACCACGAGTAACGGTACATGACTTGCGCCACTGATAACCAAGGGGCGGACGATATTGTCAATCGTGCTGACGACTAAAAATCCCCACAACAATAGCCCGACGCCCGGTCCCCATTGGCCAGAAACAATCAGACCAATGCCAATAGGCAGCCATATTAGGGTTGCGCCCATTGGCACCATCGCTAAGAATGCGGTGATGACTCCAAACAGCACAGGCGCACTTACGCCAGCAAAGTAAAAGCCTATACCGGCAAAAAATCCTTGTACCAAGGCCGCAAGTACTAGGCCATAGACCACTGCGCGTGTTGTATGGGCGACGGTTTGAAGGTAGGTTTGTTGATAATGACCCAGATATTGAATCAGTCCTTGTTGCAATTGTTTAAGTGCGGATTCCCCATCACGAAAACAAAAGAACACCGTAACCCATACCACACCAAGTTTGATGATGTTTTGACCTATAGTACCAATCAGTCCTGCAATCGAACCTGACCATTGCTTCGCCCAGTTAGCGATTTGTATGGCAATGTCAGTTTGGTTTTGATCAAATTGTTGTAAAACATGCTGTAGCGTTGAGCCGATGACGGGAAGATCGATAAGGACTTCGAGGGTTTGATGTAGGTCATTGGTGAGAGTGGCGGTTAACGCAAAGTAGGCGGTTTTGGCTTCTCGTTGCAATAACTCGGCTAGGCCGAAAAAGATCAAGAGACTGACTAAAGCGATCAGCGACGTCATTAGTAAGGCGCGGGTTGATCGTGAATACTGCCATCGATTTAATAGCTTGTATGCGGGCCAGCATATGTAGGTGATGATTAATGCCCAGGCCAAGGTCATCAAAAACTCACTGAGTACGATAAAACTTAGTATCAGTAATATGCTGAGCAGAATGCCGGGAATTAAATAGCGAGTAAGCTTTGAAACGGGAGGGCTAGGGCTGTTCATCATACGCATTTTCTCGGACCGTCTGGATATATTTAGATTATAGGCGATTACGGTCTAATTGAGGTATGGGTATTATGTTAAAGCATGGTTAAAACTGCGTAGATGGATAATTTGTAGGGTAAAAGCAATTGAAATAGTGACTCCAAAATCCTCGACTCTCCCTTGCGGAAGAGCCGAGAGATCAATATTGCTTACAGGGTGAACTGGTTAATGCTCTTTTTAAGTTGACTGGCGAGCTCCATGAGCTCCTGGCAGGCGATTGCTGATTTTTTTACTCCGGACAAGGTGTTGTTGGCAACGTGATTAATGTTGCTGATGTTACGATTAATTTCTTCAGCTACCGCTGTTTGTTCTTCAGCTGCACTGGCGATTTGATGGTTCATGTCGCTAATCGTATCAATTTTCTGACTGATGGTAGTAATTGCGGTGCCTGACGAAGCGGCTTGTTGAACGCTGACATTAGCTTGTACTTTACCGTTTTCCATGACTTTAACGGCTTGTTCGGCGCGGGCTTGGAGACGTTCAATCGTTTTTTGAATTTCCAGCGTAGAGTTTTGAGTGCGGCTGGCTAAGGTTCTGACCTCATCGGCGACGACCGCAAAACCGCGACCTTGCTCTCCGGCGCGGGCTGCTTCAATTGCAGCGTTCAAAGCCAATAAGTTGGTCTGTTCGGCAATACCTTGGATCACGCTTAATACTTCACCGATACTGTTACTATCCGATTCAAGTTCCTTAATCACCAAGGCGGCGTTTTCTACTTCAGAAGCCAGCAGGTTAATGCCTTTGACCGCCTCATTGATAATTGCTTTGCTTGACACGGCTTCGGTATCGGCACTTGCCGCGGCTTCGGAAGCTTTGATTGCGTTTCTGGCCACTTCTTGCACGGTCGAAGTCATTTCTTCCATGGCGGTTGCTACCTGAGTCGTTTCCGACTGTTGTTGGTCGACCGCCATTTCAGCTGAACGAGTAATATTTGACATGTTCTGTGAGGCATGGAGCAATTTTTCCGCAGTCATGTCGATTTCGTAGACGGTTTTAGAGATTTTTTTGACAAAGCCATTAAAGCTGGCAGAAATCCAGGCAAATTCCGAATTACCTTTAAAATCCAGTCTAGCTTTTAGATTGCCTTCACTGCCGACGATAGCTTGTAATTTTAGGGCTAAATCGGTTAACGGCGCGACAATAATGGTACTCATGACATAAAAGGTAATCCCACCAATAATAAGCAGGACCAGAATTACAAAGCCAATGGCTATTAGCAATTCTTTATGGAGTAAGGCATAAGCTTCATCTAACGGAGTAATTATTTCAAATGCTCCATGCAGATCACCGGCTTTTCTATTTTCCATCGGATAACCGAGGATATCTTTACCGTCGCTGTTATTCCATAAGGTTTGGGAGTTGGTGGGATTCCCATGACAAATCTCACATTGCTGATTAAGTTTAACTGCACGAAATACCCGAATCTCTTGTTTATCTTCATCTATATAGCTGTAATCAAGGGTTCCGGGAGAGCTTGCAAAAAATTTCAGCGCTTGTTGTTCAAGTTCGTCTGCTTCATTGGCAGGGTTGCGTGCGCCAACCCGTGGAGCTTTAAAACGAAAATGATCATCTTTGGCTTTGGTTTGTAAAACTTCCCAGGCATTAGCAACCGGAACGGTCGCTAAGACTCGGTCGCGTTTGTTTTGTTCGGTGGTTGATTGCACGAGCTCTCTGAGCTGTTGAGGAGTGATTAAGCCATTTTGCCATTTAGCAATGATATTTTCTCGAATTGCTTCTGAAAGTAAAAGTAAAGTTTTGGAATGGGTGATCTGTTGATCGATAATCTTTTGCTTTTCGGTTACGTTGTAGCCAACTAGCAAGACAATCGCTATTAAAGTAAATACAGACATGATGACCGTAATTACTTTTACTCCTACGGAGTGTAAGTTCATGATTCTCATTATAAAAACTCCAGGTGATTATGTTTTCTGTTGAACCGTTTCCAATCGACTGGAATTACGCTTGAAAAATATGGGTTATCAATCAAAGGTTTTTTGCTCAGTCAAACTTATTTGCTGGCTTTATAATTTTGTGAGCTTAGTTATTCAAAAAATCGTGCAAACACAATTTTCAATTATGCAGTATTTTTGCTTTTCATGGGTATTTTACAGCACTTTCTGTGGTTTGAAATATCATTCCGCTCATTAGAAATTATTAAGCACTGAGTGTGTAAATACCCACTCGTTAAACAATAAATATAGCAGAATTGCTTTAAAATACGATTTTATAGCTACTCTATATCGGCAAACTATTAGCAACGATGTGGTCATTGCACATCATTAGGTTAATTTATACATTTTATTATGAGTGCCAAATATGCAAAAAATTAAAATTTTATTTGTTTGTATGGGAAATATTTGTCGATCACCGACCGCGGAAGGGGTTTTTGCAAAATTACTGGCCGATCAGCAATTGAAACACTTTTTTGATATCGATTCGGCAGGTACTCATGCGTATCATGTCGGTGAAGCGCCGGATTTACGTTCACAAAGGGCAGCGCGAGCTCGTGATATTGATATTTCGGGCTTAAAAGCTCGCAAAGTAATTTATGGCGATTTTGAAGATTTTGATTACATTCTGGCGATGGATGAAGAAAATCATGCTCTATTGAAGCAGGCGTGTCCGGTAGAATATCAACATAGAATTCATCTGTTTCTAAGCTTTGCTCCTCATCTAAAGGTTCGTGAAGTTCCGGATCCATATTACGGTGGGCAATATGGTTTTGAAAATGTGCTGGATTTGGTCGAGGAGGCAGCGGTAGGACTGTTGAACACAATAAAAGCAGAGCGTAATTTAAGTTAATTATTATTCAGACTTAGGTAAATATAATGAATATCGTATCGAATACTCTCAACTATCTGGATGACGACGTTGTTTTGGAAGCGTTTTTTGCCGTTGATGATGCATTAACGGGTCGTCGGCCAGCGGTGTTGATCTGTCATGCTTGGGCGGGGCGGAATGATTTTGTTGAAGAAAAAGCAAAACAATTGGCGACATTGGGTTATGTCGGTTTTGCTTTGGACATGTACGGCAAAGGCATTCTCGGTACCAGCATTGAAGAAAATTCAGCGCTGATGCAACCCT
Source organism: Methylococcaceae bacterium (assembly GCA_947505105.1). GTDB lineage: Bacteria > Pseudomonadota > Gammaproteobacteria > Methylococcales > Methylomonadaceae > SXIZ01. The sequence goes on from CANNKG010000125.1 coordinate 7,119, forward strand.
TTATGCAAGACCGCGTGAAATTACAAAAACGAGTTACCGCCGCGCTTAATGCGGTTCGATTAATGCCGTGGGTCGATGATACCCGTATTGCCGCAATCGGTTATTGCTTTGGCGGATTGTGCGCCCTTGATTTGGCTCGATCAGGCGCTAATGTTGTCGGCGTGGTGAGTTTGCATGGTTTGCTAAATGCTCCGGAACTCCCTTCTACGAAACCGATCACAGCCAAAGTCTTAGCCTTGCACGGTCATGATGATCCGATGGTGCCGGTTGCAGCAGTTCAGGCTTTTGAAGAAGAAATGACCAACGCGGCTGTCGATTGGCAGGTACATGCATACGGGAATACCATGCATGCCTTTACCAATCCCCAGGCAAATGATCCAGGTTTTGGTACGGTTTACAATACATTGGCAGATCGTAGGTCTTGGATCAGTACCCAAAACTTCCTGCACGAATTGTTTAGTTAATATCATTGCGGTAATTACGCGACGAAGGGGGCTTAATTTGTTATAATCCTCGATATTTTCTGCCGCGCTTGCGGTGGGTAGCTCGATAAAATATAAAGATTTATTTCCAACTTTTTGGGTTTATTTTTGATGTAAGGAAACTGTAGTTCTGGTTTTAGGACTGCACTCAAGTAAGGTAAATACGGAACAATGTCAGACTTCGCAAAAGAAATAATCTCTGTTAATCTCGAAGATGAGATGCAACAATCCTATCTCGATTACGCGATGAGCGTTATTGTGGGCCGAGCGCTCCCGGATGTTCGAGACGGTTTGAAGCCGGTACATCGACGAGTCTTATATGCGATGAATGAGTTAGGGAATGACTGGAACAAACCCTATAAAAAGTCAGCAAGAGTGGTCGGTGACGTCATCGGTAAATACCATCCGCATGGTGATACTGCCGTGTACGATACTATTGTCCGGATGGCGCAACCGTTTTCATTGCGTTACATGCTGATTGATGGTCAAGGAAACTTTGGTTCGGTCGATGGGGATTCTCCGGCGGCTATGCGTTATACCGAAGTCAGAATGTCCAAAATTGCTCATGAGTTGCTGGCAGATTTAGACAAGGAAACGGTCGATTTTGCATCGAATTACGATGATTCCGAATCTGAACCGACCGTGTTGCCGACCCGAGTGCCTACGTTACTGATCAATGGTTCGTCTGGTATTGCCGTTGGTATGGCCACCAATATACCACCGCACAACATTACTGAGGTTATTAGTGCTTGTCTGGCGTTAATTGAAAAACCGGACATCAGCATTATCGAACTGATGAAGCACATTCCTGGTCCTGATTTTCCCACAGCGGCGATGATCAACGGTGCATCAGGTATTTACTCAGCCTATACCACTGGACGCGGCAAAATCTATCTGCGGGCGCGCTGCCATTTTGAAGATATTGGCGACAGCAGTCGTCAGGCGATCATCGTGACCGAATTGCCGTATCAGGTGAATAAAGCCCGATTGCTCGAAAAAATTGCCGAAATGGTCAAGGAAGCCAAGTTGGAAGGTATCTCAGGCTTGCGCGATGAGTCGGATAAAGATGGCATGCGCATGGTGATTGAATTACGCCGTGGCGAAGTGGCCGATGTCGTATTGAATAATTTGTATAAACAAACCCAAATGCAAACCGTATTCGGTTTGAACATGGTAGCTTTGTTGGGCGGGCGCCCATACTGTATGAATCTGTTAGAGATTCTCAACGCCTTTGTCAATCATCGCCGTGAAATCGTCACACGCCGAACCATCTACTTGTTGCGTAAAGCGCGCGAACGAACCCATATCTTGGAAGGGTTGGCGATTGCGCTCGCAAATATCGATCGAATGATCGAGTTGATTAAAAATTCACAAAATCCTGCCGAAGCCAAAAAAGGCTTGCTCGAAGAAACCTGGGAAACCGGTTTGGTTGCGGCATTGCTTGATCGAGCGGATTCTGATCGTTCCCGCCCTGAAGAACTTGCCGCTCATTTCGGCATGGTAGACGGACGCTATCGCTTGTCTGAAGCCCAGGCGCAAGCAATCCTGGATTTGCGCTTGCATCGTCTGACAGGCTTGGAACAGGAAAAAATTGTTAATGAATATAAGGACTTGCTAGAATTAATTGATGGGTACTTAGCAATTTTGGGTAGTGATCTACGTTTGATGGAAGTGATTCGGGATGAATTAATCGCTATTCGAGATGAATACTCTGATGCTAGACGTACTGAAATTATTCATGATCATCTGGATTTATCAGAGCAAGATTTAATCACCGAAGAAGACATGGTGGTCACCATGTCGCACGAAGGTTATGTTAAGGCTCAGCCACTTAGCGACTATAAAGCCCAAAAGCGCGGTGGACGCGGCAAGTCTGCGACCGCCACCAAAGAGCAGGATTTCGTTGATAAACTGATTATCGCCAATACCCATGATACGATTTTGTGTTTTTCATCACTTGGAAAAGTGTATGGCTTAAAAGTCTATCAATTGCCGATTGCAAGCCGTAGCTCGCGTGGCAAGCCTTTTGTCAATGTCTTACAACTTGAGCCTAATGAACTGATCAATGCGATGCTACCGATCAAAGAATTTAGTGATGATAAATTTATTCTGATGGCAACCGCGACCGGTACGGTTAAAAAGACCCCATTGAAGGAATTTGAACGCCAGCCAACGAATGGCAAAATTGCAATTGCCTTGCGTGATAATGATCGTCTGGTCGGCGTGGCGGTGACCGATGGTCAGCAAAACGTCTTGTTATTCAGTAGCGCTGGCAAGGCGATTTGTTTTAATGAAGAAGATGTTCGCTCTATGGGTCGCACCGCGACTGGTGTCCGCGGTATTCGTTTACAGGAAGGTCAAGACGTAATTGCCTTGATTATCGCCAGTGAAGGTACCGTGTTGAATATTACCGAAAATGGTTTTGGTAAACGAACGCGTCTCGAAGAATTTACCTGTCACAATCGTGGCGGGCAGGGGATAATTTCGATCCAAACCTCGGCGCGCAATGGTCAGCTCGTGGGTGCCGTTTTAGTTTCGGATCAAGATGAAATAATGCTGATTACCGATGGCGGTACCCTCGTGCGAACCCGAGTAGCGGAAATTCCAGTGGTGGGTAGAAACGCCCAAGGAGTCCGCGTGATTCGTTTAGATAAACAAGAAAAACTAGTGGGTATTGATCGAATTGAAGGACTCGGAGATGAAGAAGAAACCTTGCAGGAATCTGATGAAACTCAGGACGGATCAACCGATATAATCGCCCCGTTAATAATTGACAATGATACAGATGAAAATGGAGAGGAATCTTAATATGGCAAGAGTATACAACTTTAGCGCAGGTCCTTCTGCGTTACCGGAAGCAGTGTTAAAACAAGCAAGTGCTGAGATGCTCGATTGGCGGGGTAGCGGCATGTCAGTAATGGAAATGAGTCATCGGGGTAAGCACTTTTCGACGATTGCGACCGAACTCGAAGCTGATTTGCGTGCCTTGATGGGAATACCCGACAACTATAAAGTGTTATTTTTGCAGGGTGGGGCAACCGGGCAGTTTTCATTTATTCCGCTGAACTTGCTACAAGGTAAAACCAAAGCTTGTTATGTCAATACTGGCGCTTGGTCTGTTAAAGCCTCCGGCGATGCGGCCAAGTATTGTGAAGTCATTCTTTCCGCGAATTCCGAAAGTAGCAAGTTTACAACGATACCGGACTTAAACGCTTGGCAACTTGACTCGGAAGCGGCTTATTTACATTACACCGCTAATGAAACCATTCACGGTGTAGAATTTCAGGAGGTGCCAAATGTCGGCGGATTGCCGCTGATTTGTGATATGTCGTCTAATATTTTGTCGCGGCAAATCGATGTCAGTAAGTTTGGCTTAATTTACGCGGGCACTCAAAAAAATATGGGCCCTGCAGGCGTCACGGTAGTGATCGTGCGCGAAGATTTGTTAGGCAAAGCAGATCCAAGTCTTCCAGATGTTTTCAATTATGTGGTGCAGGCAAAAAATGACTCGATGTTAAACACCCCTGCTACCTACAATTGGTATCTGGTCGGTTTGGTCTTGAAATGGCTGCAAGGCGAGGGTGGTATTGCTGCCATCGAACAAAAGAATATTCATAAGGCGACTACCTTATACAAAGCAATTGACAGTTCATCGCTTTATACTAATCCAGTGAATGTAAATTATCGTTCACGCATGAATATTCCTTTCGTACTCAAAGATGCTGAATTAGATAAAGTATTTTTGCAGGATGCTGAAAAACAAGGTTTTATGGAATTGAAGGGGCATCGCTCAGTCGGCGGTATGCGCGCAAGCATCTATAATGCCATGCCGATTGAAGGTGTTCAGGCGCTCATCGATTTCATGGCGGAATTTGAAAGAACGCACTAATTGAATTATTTCGTTTTAAGCGACAAGGAGAAGATAAAAATGTCTACTATTCGATGTAACTGTTCTGCCGGTTCGTTTATTTACACTTACTCCTTGTCTTTAGATTGACTTATGACTGACGTGATCCCACTGACCGAGTTGCGTACCCGGATAGATGCAATTGATGAACAAATTTTACAATTGCTTAATCAGCGTGCGCTTTGTGCTATTGAAGTCGCCAAAACCAAAATTGCTGCTGGTGAACAAGGTTGTTTTTATCGTCCTGATCGGGAAGCGTTGGTGTTACGCAGAATTGAGCAATTAAATCAGGGGCCATTAGCCAATGCAACCGTGATGCGTTTTTTCAGGGAATTGATGTCGGCCTGTCTCGCACTTGAAAAACCCTTGGAGGTTGCCTTTCTCGGACCCGCCGGAACCTTTACTCAGCAAGCGGCGTTCAAACATTTCGGACATGCAATCAAAACGGTCCCTGAAGCAACGATCAACGATATTTTTAATTCCGTAGAATCTGGTCAGTGCCAATTTGGGGTGGTGCCGATTGAAAACTCTACCGAAGGTGTGATCAACCATACGTTGGATCGACTCATGACATCGTCATTGAAAATCTGTGGCGAAGTTGAGATTAGGGTTAACCAAAATCTGATGGGCTTATCTGAAGATTTAAGCAAAATTACTCATGTCTATTCGCATTCCCAATCTTTAGCGCAATGTCGATTATGGCTCGATAAAAACTTGCCACACGCACATCGGGTTGCGGTTAGTAGCAATGCCGAAGCTGCACGGCTCGTCGCCACTAATGACCAAGCGATGGCTATTGCAGGTGCCGCGGCGGCAGAGGTCTATAATCTAACCCTGATCGCTAGAAATATCGAGGACGAACCGAATAACACGACACGGTTTATTATCATCGGTGGTCAAACGGCAGCTACAACCGGAAAAGATAAGACCTCGTTGGTTATTTCGACCAGTAATCGTCCAGGTGCCTTGCACAAAGCCCTCGAGCCGTTTGCAGAGTTTGGCGTTGACATGTTGAGTATTGAATCGAGACCTTCACGACAGGGATTGTGGGATTATATTTTTTTCATCGACCTTAATGGTCACAGCGAAGATAATAATGTTGCAGACGCACTCAATGCATTGCAAGCTCAAGTCAGTATGTTGAAATTACTTGGATCTTATCCTAAAGCAGTATTTTAATTTTGAACGATCGCATTAACTCAGGTTTTCAAACTGACTTCATAGCCGGTATATTTCCGAAGGTTAATGACGCCCGAATCCAATATCAAATATTGACCTTTGATCCCTTGTAGCACACCGCTAATCTCAGGCGTTTTAGTCAGGCATAATGACTTTATTTTCTCGGGATATGACATAATTGGAAAATGAATGTCGACAGTTTCGGGCGAGGGGATTACCTCAACGGCCTGCTCATTGAAACGATCTCGGATCGCATCAAGTTCGACCGTGCATTTAGCTAATAAGTAATCGCGGCGTGCGAATAAATCCTCATCGGCAGCCTGTTGTTTTAACATCTTTTGCCAGCTAGTTTTATCGCTGACATGTTTTGCGATAGCGACCTCGATTAAGCCCGAAATGTGTCTGGAAGCAGTCTTTATCATCGGCAATGCTTGCGTTGCCCCTTGATCAATCCAACGGGTTGGGATTTGGCTTAAACGCGTAATCCCCACCTTTATCCCCGAAGAATTAGCCAAATAAACAATATGCGGCTGATAACAAAACTCTTCACCCCAGCTGGGTTCGCGGCAGGTGCCTTGTTCATAGTGGCAGATTTCAGGCTTCATAATACACATATCACATTGCGCTAAACGTATAAAACATGGGTAACAATACCCTTGATTAAAGCTTTTTGAAGATTTCTTCTCGCACGCAATGCAACGGATAGTTCCGTTATGAACTAAGGTGATATTTTTCCCAAGCAGTGGATTCATTTCTATCAATTGATCCGCTAGCGTCAGTTGATAACGAACAGGGTTACCCAGAATGCTCGTCATTTTACGTAATGATCCCTGCATTTTTATGGATCCTCATGAAATACTAATCGAACTAATCGCAATTATCCCATACATTCTGAAATTCAGAATAATCGGTGGGAACAAGTTAGCAATTCTCAATTTAGACCCAAAACTGATAAATTTGGGAAATCTTTGAAAAGTAAAATATTACCGAAAAGAAGCAAATATTCTTGGCGATTCCTAAAAAGTATCGTATTATATACGTATTGGAGAGGTGGCTGAGCGGTCGAAAGCGGCGGTCTTGAAAACCGTTGAAGGTTTATCCCTTCCCAGGGTTCGAATCCCTGCCTCTCCGCCAAATTCAAAGGCCCTTTATTGGGCTTTTTTTGTACCTAAAATTTTAAGAATTTATATAAAACCCATAATATCTAATTTTTGATGATTGCCGATGTAGCTCAGTTGGTAGAGCAACTGATTCGTAATCAGTAGGTCGTGGGTTCGACTCCCATCATTGGCTCCATTTAAAACAAGGCTTAGGCTTAACTACCTAGGCTTTTTTTGTGTCTGTTGTCCACTCATTGTCCACAAATGACCAAAAAATGACAGCACTCAACAAAAAAGCCACCGGCAGATATTCTACTCGGTGGCTTTCTTGGTTATCGCCACGCCTGGAAACTAGTATGATAAGAAGCTTGGCGTTCAATAACTGTCGTGATTTTATGGCACTCTGCGACTAATCCATCCTGCTATTATTAACTACGGTTATTCAGGTTTTATACCTTGAGTTAAATGAAATGATGCCGGTCTCGAAACTTGCCAATCCGCACGTAAATGGGCTAAAAATCCTATTTGAAGATTACCGGCAAAAGTTTGGTTTAATATCTCAATACGCAATTCCTGCCTCATTCCAATCATCATATTTGTAA
>CANNKG010000126.1 GCA_947505105.1 Methylococcaceae bacterium
GTTTCAGGCAAGAATAGTCCGTATCAGCTCATATACCATTCGAGCCGTTCAAAATGCAATAATCACTGGAATGTCTTTGTTCGACCTTATGCACGCACTCATGGCGCGATTAGTTCCTGGGTAGGCGAAAATATGGGAACACTGATGATTAATCTCTTTAATTAAAGAAATTGTTTTGCTGGAAAGATTTTGACACATATCCAAAATCGATCTAATCAAAGCTTTATTGGCTGCATCCAATTCCTTATTAACCTGACGTTTTGCTCCGGTCAAACTCATGCCACGTTGCAATCCAGAGACCACGCTAGCCATTGCTCTGTCTGATTCAATAATATGAACTGCAAGCCAGTTAGTAAGAAACAATACAATACTTTCCATCACTTCTTCGGAATTATCAGCCGTCTGCTGAGACTTGATTTTGTGTACTTCTTCGATAAAAAGTGCATGCGCAATTCCATGATTTCGATTCCATTCATCATCGGTAAAATATTGCTGCCATATGGTTTCCTCGGTGCTGAAATGCAGTAATGCATAATTCGCAAGCTCAGCAAAAACTTTATCAAAAGAGGGAGTGTCAGCATGATAGGCTAAATGATTTGCAAGCCTGTTTAACAATTTGACCAATTCCTGATGCTGAATATCAATTTCAGGGATACCCGTATCAAAATTACTATTCCAAGTAAAAATTTCTATAAACTTATTCATACGAATTTTGAGGTCAATAAATCATCGTTGATTAACGTTAGCAACATAAACGCTCGCGACAGAAAGACAAATGTTCGAACAAAATAAGTATTTACACCCTAATATTTTAGCTACTTATTTCAATTGGTATTAAATTTAAGTTTCTCGCTCACACATCTTAAGTCATTCATCCTATTATTGTTAGTTCAAATTTAAATTTAAACAAGTAGCTAAAGGGATATTTTTTATGGGCATTAGACCTGTTATATTATCGATATCGTATATATTGAACTTCAATCATTCTACTTTTTCAATCCAGAATACCCAGTACCCATCATTTTTCATGGTCACTCGATAGGAAGTTTCAGAAAAATAAACACTCGGCAGTTCTAAATACAAACTGTTAAAATCGTAGCTGCCAGGAGAATCATGAAGAGCATTCGGAAGCTCGATAATTTGATCCAATTGAAAGCGAAAGTCTCCGCCATCATGGAGTTCAAGATAATATACTTTTCCATCAGCCACCAGATCACGAATAATTAAACTACCATCCTGCTCATCATAGACAGCCACGGCCTGCTGCTGAAGCAAAAGTGGATCTACCACCGGAGCAACATAATTCGCGCAATTAACCACCGGAGGCAAATGAAGATCCTGGGCAGTAATTTCATCGAGATTGACCGAAACAGCTGTTGAGACATTCTGATAACTGTCTGCCAGACTGTTCAATTTATAATCATCAGGATTTAGCGGTAAACTGAATTCGCCCGTGCTATAACTCAAGGTGGAATCTGTTACGATATCACCCAGCCAAGCGGAAATTTCAGCTTCATGAACACCGGTATTGCTACAACTATTTATAGCCCGGCCTTTAATGATGCCCTGTTGAGGTTGATCGGTCAGATAAATTCTTACTTCGTAAAGGCTGTCCGAATTATTCTGCCGCGTGAATGGCGGCTGGTTCGTAATTCGTAGTCGGTACAAGCCGGTTTCCGGGGCAGTCCACTGATATTCCTCGCCCTCCCCTGAGCCACGATTATTAATTAAGGCAACTTCCAACTTATCGCGAACATTAAAGATCTCGATGCCCGGATTCAAGGCATTGCCTACGGAATCGTTCGGAATTTCGATGGTATAGCGCAAGCCCTTTTTAGCAATGAATTGAAACCAGTTTTGATCAGTTAATTTACCGAACAAGTGTCGCTGTAAAAAATCGTTAACCAATATAGGAACCGCTTGAGTAGAAAGCCTATTTGGTTTTTTGAAGCTTCCTGCCGCAAGACGCGCAAAATTGATGGGGCGATCTAAACCCAAAATCCAGTCTTTAGAAACCTTGGAAACACGAACGGTATCAATAATCCCTTCAAATCCGACATCGTATTGGTTATTTTTCCATCCACTGGAAACCGCTTCCCCCAGAGTAGGCATTCCAGCAACACTTTGTTGATCGGCACCCTCATCAAGTTCCTGATTATTTTGCTGAGCTTCGGCAACTATGGCACCATCGACGGCAATCGCTTGACCATTTTTTCCATAGCTAAAACTAATAATGTGCCATTCGTTGAATCGAAACCTTGTGCTTTTGGCGCTAAGCGTCTTCAAAACCGGCTCTCGCCCTTGGAAAGTTTTGTATTGAATAACAATCGTGCCATTCTTGCAGGCGTAGAACCACGAACCACCGGGGGGCGGTTCGTTTCCAGGACCGACCGTATTTGAGGTAAAAATTAACGCACAAGCTTCGTTATCTAATAAGGTAAAGTTATCGTAACGATACGCCGATTTTAAGTTTAGCCTGAACTCTATCGTACCGGACTTAGGAAACCCGGCTGTAAACGGGTATTGGATTCGACTCTCATTGGCACGTAAAAATACCGCGCCACGCCCGGTCAAGGTTCGCCCGTAACTAATACCATGTGGAACACCTGCCGATACTTTGTCATTGAAGTCTTCAAGCCACACTTCAGGCGCCGTTGATGGCGTAAAATTTTTTACATCACGCACTAAACGCAATCGGTGCGGTTTAACTTTAAAATCTTCAAGTGCAAGCGCTTTTTCAAATAACAGATAATAAGCCTTAGAATGAAAAACATCGGAAGCTTCTAAAGCAGACCAAAACCCAAACACTTTGGCATTCCGCACGTTACCATCCGGAAAATACCAGGGGTTCAATGAACCTATGTAGGCAGGATTAATTAAAGACTTGAGTTCATCAATCGTAGGCAAGCGCCAATTATCTGCACCGCATAGCTTACTTTGATTAACCTGTTCGATAAACTTTTCAGTATCACAATTAGTTTGATCAACGCATTCGCCGCCATTTGCCACCCCCGGCATCATGGAAGCAACATTTGATTTAGAATTGAACCAACTATAGCTCCAACGCTTGTCTCGCAATCCTGAATCGTTAGTCTTAATCTCCCACATCAACCGGGTTTGACTGTCATAAGTACACGCCCATTGACCTTCTTGAGCACCCAACTGAGCTGATGCAGGCAGTGGACTGCCATTATTAGCCACTTTCGAATAGTCGGCGTGACATAAAGAACTCAGTGAAAATAAACCCACATAGGCAATGATCACGCTAACATAGAGCTTCATAGATACTTTCCTCATCGCAATCGAACAGGATCTGATTGAATGGATAAAGTTTAGCAAAATCTGCAACTACGTGCGGTGACGCAGTTCACACACTTTGAGAACTGGCGGATCGCTACCGAATTTTTTGGATCGCTATAAACTTATTTTCACGCGTCAACGTCATCTCGAAATAACCATGAATTCCGTCTCTGGTTAAATAGGACTGAATATTACCGGCAGGAAACATAATGCTTCTGCCATCATCAGCTATGACCGTAATAGTTTTGGCCACGCCTTGATACACTTTGGCATAGTCGTCGTAAGAGATATGGAGTGTAAATCGAATTGATTGATGAGAAGTCATAAGAAAAAAACCGGACAGTCACCTGCCCGGCTAGAGGAGTAAGAGTATTTTATGGGTTATTCTGTAAAGCTGCAATACGTTCTTCAAGTGGCGGATGACTCATGAATAATCTGCTGAAACCACCACCGTTGATACCGAATGCTGCCAATTGCCCTGGCAGCGCTTCAGGCTCATTAGCTCGTTGCAGCGCTCTCAGCGCAGCAATCATTTTTTGACGTCCGGCAAGTTTTGCGCCACCCGCATCCGCTTTAAATTCCCGATATCTCGAAAACCACATCACTAACATGGAGGCCAAAACGCCCAAGGCCAACTGCGCAGCCATTTGAGTAATGTAGTAGGCTGGTCCATGACCGCGTTCGGTTTTAAATACTGCCCGATCCACCACATAGCCGATGATGGTCGCGAAAAAGTATACAAAGGTATTCACGACGCCCTGCATTAAGGCCATCGTCACCATATCCCCGTTGGAAACATGGGTCATTTCGTGACCAATGACCGCCTCGACCTCATCGGCGTCCATTCGCTGGAGCAATCCGGTGCTGACTGCAACCAACGCACTGTTGCGATTCATCCCAGTCGCAAACGCATTAGGCGTTGGATTATCAAAAATTCCGACTTCGGGCATGCCGATTCCGGCTACTTGTGCCTGTCTGCTCACCACATCCAGCAACCATTGCTCAGCTTGATTTTGAGGGTGCTCAATCACATGCACCCCCATTGACTGCTTAGCTGACCATTTAGACATCATAAGCGAGATAACCGAACCGCTGACGCCGATAATCGCCGACATTACCAAGAGAGCATTCAGATTGAGGTCTACCCCTTGGGCGTCCAGTGCGCTACTCAATCCAAGAAGATTGAAAACGATGCTGATAACCAGCAATATCGCTGCATTGGTGAGTAAAAATAAAAATATTCGCATCATAGTGAAAAAATCCTTAAATATAAGTGGATTGATAGCACTATTATGGGGGTTGTGTGGATTAATTCAATAGGTCAGGCAAGTTGTTCAAGAACCAGTTCGAACAATTGCTAAAAAAAGCGCACGTGAAACGGGGATATTTGATAGCTACCGGCATTCGCTCGAAAAAAAATTAGGCATACCGGTAGCTTATTATGTAAATTCAAGCCATTGCAATTGTTATTACAAGCCCAACACGTCCTGCATATCATACAATCCTGGCGGTTTATCAGCGAGCCAAAGGGCCGCTCTAACCGCGCCATTGGCAAAGGTCATTCGACTGGTTGCTTTATGGGTAATTTCAAGCCGCTCGCCTTGATCAGCAAACATAACGGTATGCTCACCGACAATATCACCGGCACGAATCGTCGAGAAGCCGATCGTGGTCCGTTCGCGTTCACCAGTATTGCCCTCCCGTCCATAACTGGCACAGCTTTGTAAATCACGCCCTAGTGACTTGGCAACAACTTCGCCCATTCGCAAAGCGGTACCGGAAGGCGCATCGATTTTATGCCGATGATGCGCTTCAATAATTTCGATATCGGTATAGTCACCCATGACTTTTGCGGCAATTTCGAGCAATTTTAAGGATAAATTAACCCCAACACTCATATTCGGCGCAAAAACAATGGGAATATCCTGAGCTGCCGCACTGATCATGGCTTTTTGCGCATCGGAATAACCGGTCGTCCCAATCACAATCGATTTTCCCGCCTCTCGGCAGATATTAATATAGTCAAGCGAGGTTTCAGGGCGAGTAAAATCGATCAAGACATCAAATTTATCGATACTGGCGGCAAGATCAGACGCTACCCGAATCCCAATTGCGCCTTGACCTGCCAATTCACCAGCATCTTTACCGATACTCAAACTCTCCGGACGCGATACGGCAACGGTTAATTCGGTATCTTTTGCCAATAAAGCGGCTTTAACCAAACACTGCCCCATCCGACCTGACACACCTGCAAGTGCAATTCGCACCATCGAAACACCTTCCTTTTTCCCTGTTCAAGGGACGTTATAAATTCAAGTCGACGTTAGATTAGCCAGTCAATTTGTCAAAAAAGCTTTTCACGCCATCTGTCCAAGAATGCTCTTGAGGACTGTGATGTTTTCCGCCACCGACCAAAGATTCACCAAGTTTTTCGATCCACACTTTTTGGTCTTTGGTCAGATGTATCGGCGTTTCAATCTGCACTCGACACATCAAATCCCCGACCGAACCGCCACGGACCGGTTTAACCCCTTTGCCGCGTAGGCGAAATAGTTTACCGGTTTGAGTTTCGGGTGGAATTTTTAATTTAACTTTACCGTCGAGCGTTGGCACTTCGATTTCACCGCCCAAACAGGCGACCGGGAAACTGATTGGCACCTCACAGGATAAGTTTGCCCCGTCACGAACAAAGATTGGATGATCTTTGACGCTGATTTGCACATATAAGTCACCAGCGGGTCCACCATTCAGCCCTGCTTCGCCCTCGCCGCCTAAACGAATTCTATCACCGGTATCAACGCCAGCCGGTACTTTGACCGATAAAGTTTTGGTTTCCTGGACACGACCCTGACCATGACATTTATTACATGGGTCTTTGATTTGCTTACCGGTACCGCGACATGTCGGACAGGCTTGTTGAACCGAAAAGAAGCCCTGCTGCATTCTGACTTGACCATGCCCCTGACAGGTCGAACAAGTAACCGGACTGGAGCCTTTTTTAGCGCCAGAGCCATTACATTCACCACAGACGACCAACACAGGCACCCGCACCTTTGCTTCGGTACCGCCGACCGCCTCTTCCAAGGTCAATTCCAGGTTATAACGTAAATCAGAACCTCGCTGAACATTACTACTGCGTGATCGACCGCCGCCACCAGCACCGCCAAAAATATCGCCGAACACATCGCCGAAGATATCACTGAAACTTTCCGCGCCGGTGAAACCACCCCGACCTCCGCCCATTGATGGATCGACGCCTGCATGACCAAATTGATCATAAGCTGCGCGTTTTTTGGGGTCGGATAAAATCTCATAAGCTTCCTTAATCTGCTTGAACTTTACTTCAGCTTCTTCAGGATTGTCCTTATTGCGATCAGGATGAAATTTCATTGCCAAACGACGATAGCTGCCTTTTATCTCAGCATCGCTAGCGTTTTTATCGACATTCAAGAGTTTGTAAAAATCTTCTTTTTGAGCCATGGTTTGCTATTTTTGCCTTAATTTATAGTTATTGTGAGTTGAATACCCTAAAAACTTGAACGGACAGACAGAACCTAGTTGCAAACGGTTATAACGCCAAAAGGCTCAAGGCAGAAGGTGCAAGGGTAATTGAATAACCTTGAACCTCGCACCTTGAGCCTTTTTAATAGCTAGACGTTCTAAATCTGAATGACCGTTAGCAATTATTTTTTGTCGTCTTTGACTTCTTCAAATTCAGCATCCACTACACTTTCATCGCCTGCGCTTGAAGAGCTTTCGGAAGCACTATGCGGTGCACCGGCGCCTTCCGCTTCAGCTTTTTGAGCATAGACACGTTCCGCTAGTTTACCTGATAATTCAGTCAATGCATTGGTTTTCGCTTCAATAACGTCTTTATCGCTACCTTTGATCGCTGCATTCAAATCAGCAATCGCCGCATCAATCGCACTACGCTCTGCACTGTCTACTTTATCACCGAGTTCTTTCAACGATTTTTCGGTAGCGTTAATCATACCTTCGGCATGATTTCGCGCAGAAACTAATTGCGCGACTTTACGGTCTTCATCCGCATGAGCTTCCGCGTCTTTAATCATACGATCAACTTCGTCATCCGATAATCCGCTGGAGGCTTTGATGATGATCGACTGTTTCTTGCCAGTGGCTTTGTCTTTCGCCGACACATTTAAGATACCATTCGCGTCGATATCGAACGCTACTTCAACTTGAGGAATACCACGCGGTGCAGGTGGAATATCCGACAAATCAAAACGTCCCAGAGATTTATTGCCAGCAGCCACTTCACGCTCACCTTGCAAGACATGAACAGTCACCGCAGTTTGATTGTCTTCCGCAGTTGAGAATACTTGTGAAGCATTGGTTGGAATCGTAGTGTTCTTCTCAATCAGTTTGGTCATCACACCACCCATGGTCTCAATCCCCAAAGACAGTGGTGTCACATCTAGCAATAACACATCTTTCACTTGACCGCCCAAGACCCCTGCTTGAATCGCTGCGCCTAAGGCAACCGCTTCATCCGGGTTAACGTCTTTACGTGGCTCTTTACCGAACAGATTTTTTACCAGTTCTTGTACTTTTGGCATACGGGTTTGACCGCCGACCAAAATCACCTCATCAACTTGTGCAGCGCTTAAACCGGCATCTTTCAAGGCAGTTTGGCAAGGACCTTTAGTTCTATCAATTAAATCCTCAACCAAAGATTCCAATTTTGAACGCGTCAATTTGATGTTCAAATGTTTAGGACCTGATGCATCTGCCGTGATATACGGCAAATTGATATCGGTCTGTTCAGCTGAAGACAATTCGATTTTAGCTTTTTCAGCCGCTTCTTTTAAGCGTTGCAGCGCTAATGGATCACTGTGCAAGTCGATCGTGCTGTCTTTCTTAAATTCACCCGCCAAATAATCGATGACGCGTAAGTCGAAATCTTCGCCACCAAGGAAGGTGTCGCCATTAGTCGCTAATACTTCGAACTGATGTTCACCTTCAATTTCAGCAATCTCGATGATGGAAATATCGAAGGTACCACCACCTAAGTCATAGACGGCAATCTTCATGTCGCCTTTCGGTTTATCCATACCAAAGGCCAATGCCGCAGCGGTAGGTTCGTTGATAATCCGTTTAACGTCTAAGCCTGCGATTCGTCCGGCGTCTTTGGTTGCTTGGCGTTGTGAATCGTTGAAATACGCTGGTACAGTAATCACCGCTTCAGTCACTTCTTCACCCAAAAATGCTTCCGCATCTTTTTTCAGCTTCATCAAAACCCGTGAAGAAATTTCAGGTGCCGCCATTTTTTTACCGTGGCATTCAACCCAAGCATCGCCGTTTTCCGCTGGAATAATTTTATACGGAACCATTTTGATATCTTTTTGGACGACATCATCTTTAAATCGACGACCAATCAGACGCTTGATCGCAAACAAAGTATTTTCAGGATTGGTAACCGCCTGACGTTTAGCAGATTGTCCAACCAATACTTCATTGTTATTTGTAAAAGCGATAATCGAAGGAGTGGTACGCGCACCTTCACTATTTTCAATCACTCTTGCTTTACCGTTGTCTAGTACAGCCACACACGAGTTGGTGGTGCCTAAATCTATACCAATCATTCTAGCCATTAAATTCTCCTGACGTATATTTTAATGTATTAAGTTTGTTGTCTTTAATATGGGGGGTGATTTATCAGGTTCAAGCCTGCTCATCTATTTTTGGCAAATTATCGGGGGCTTGTTCCGCCGCCTTGGAGACCACTACCATTGAAGGACGCAGCAAGCGCTCATTCAATAAATACCCCTTTTGAAATTCATTCAATACGGTATTAGGCTCCACGCTGGCATTTGGCTGAATACTAATGGCCTGATGATGATCGGGATTAAACGGCTGACCAAGAGCTTCAATTGCGACGATATTAAATTTAGCCAAGGTGGCTTGAAATTGCTTTAAGGTTAACTCGCTCCCTTCACGCAATTTAACAACTTCAGGGCTTGTAGCGGTTGATGCCTGTATACCAAGTTCCAAACTATCAATTACATTCAACAATTCTTTGGCGAATCTTTCTAACGCAAATTTATGTGCGTTTTCTAAATCCTTTTGAATACGTCTTTTCTGATTTTCCATCTCAGCTTGCATGCGCACCATTTTGTCCCAGTTTTCCTGAGCTTTTAATTCAGCGGCCTCCAGCTTTTGAAGTAAATCAGCGGATGACATTTCGACCACTTCAGCAGAATCTGCAGATTCAACTTCATCAATATCCAGCAAATGATCTTCGTCAATAACTGAATTTAAATTTTCCTCCACCGACGAGTCAAGCATGTCATCGATTTGATCAACCGGCTTTTCTTGTTGTTTTCCCATTCTTTAAACTCCACGATAAACTAAAAGCCTGTCATCCAGGCAATAAAAACGAATGGTTATTACGATGGGGACGATGTTTTAGGATTCAAGGCTGCACCCAATAATTTTGCGGTTACATCCACAAATGGAATCACTTTTTCATAAGCCATGCGCGTAGGTCCAATTACACCGAGCACACCAACCACTTCATTATTAACCGAATAAGGCGCCGTTACTAAACTGCACGGATCGAAAGCGTGATAGCCGGATTCCTTGCCAATAAAAATTTGTACGCCTTCAGCATGGAGACACTGATCGAGCAGGTGAATCACTTCCCGCTTTTGACTAAAGGCATCAAATAATTGGCGTAATTTTTCCATATCAGCCAGTTCAGCAAAATCCATTAAATTCGTTTCACCGCTAAGAATATAGTCTTCTTTCTTATCGTCTTGACTGAAGGCTAGATGGGCCATGCTTACCGCATCGAGCATTTCCTGATTCATGCGTTGTTGCGTTTCGCCTAGTTCTCTCAAAACGGTTTCGCGTAAGGAAACTAGGCTACGCCCCGAATATATTGAGTTGATGTAATTGGCCGCCTGCTGTAAAGCTGCGGGTGAGAATTCCCGTGCCGTATGAATAATTTTGTTATGCACCTCTTGTTCGTCGGTCACAAAAATGACCAACACGCGCGTATGGGAAAGGGGCAAAAATTCGATATGGCGTAAACAGACAAGTTCGCGTCGGGGGAGTGTCACCACGCCGGCCATGCGGGTGGTATCCGATAATAATTTGGAGGCCGTTTCAATAACATCCGTCGCGTCAGTATGGGTAATCAGACTTTGTTCGAGCAGATGCAACTGCTGAAAATCTAATGGCTTGACGGTTAACAAACTGTCAACAAACAAGCGGTAACCATTTACGGTCGGCACGCGTCCGGCCGAGGTATGCGGGGAGTGAATAAGGCCGAGATCTTCAAGATCAGCCATGACATTACGAATAGTTGCCGAACTTAAATTTAACTCCGAGTCTTTGGATAACTGTCTGGACCCTACCGGCTGACCATCTTGAATGTATCGCTCAACCAGAGTCTTGAATAATTGTAATGATCGGTCATTTAATTGTTGATGGATACTCACGACACCCTCTGCTCTTGAATTCAGCTTGGTTCTCAGGAAACACACAGAAATTAAAACCAGTCGCGGACTATGCTCAATAAAATAGAGCACACCCTATCGCGATATGGTATTAATGCGAACTATCTCGCTGAAATACAATTTTGATTCTTTTTGAATCAACTTAATCAATATGTGGGAATATTGGTTAATTTTCAACTTAATTTGCTTAAGATTCCCGAAAAAAACTACGTCACGGCAACGCAAATTTTAATCCGAGACCAAAGCCAGACATGCTTAAAGACAGTTTTTTGTGCGAGTTAATAAATTTTCATTCCTAAATTAATTTAACCCGCACAAAACCGCCGCCTTCCGTGCGTAAATTAGTCACCTGCCCCTGGTAGATTCTTGCAGCCACCGTCAGAATTTGATCTCGATAAACGAACAATCTGATATCCACTTTATACTGCTGCTGATTAGGTGCTTCAAAAATACTCGGTTCGATCATACGCTGAACCAGAGTTTCTTCAGGATTAAATTCTGAAAATTTGCTGGTAGTAAGTTTTTTTCCGAGATAAACGCCGCGACTCGCGTAAGCTGTCGCGGGTTTAAATACCCATTGCTTACGCTGTTGCCACAGTTGTTCAGGGTTATACGTTGCCAAAAGCCGCGTTTGCGGAATCATCCGCAACAAAAAATCTTGTTGTGACTCATCCAGTCCACCCAAACCAGGATGATTCGGGGTCGACCAATCAATCATCCGGCGTTTGTCTGCCAATAGCCCATAAGCAAAAGGACTGGGGGTCAGACAGACTTGCTTCGCCAAATAAGCCGCCCGAATTGGCGCCATAGTCGAGGTATCCAGATAGAAGTTGCAATGACGGTTGTAAATTAAATCAATTCGCACCCCTTGAAAATACAATCCGCTGTCGGTCAAGGTTAATTGCTCCGGAGCCACAATAAACGCATTGATGCCGTGCTGTTTAAACAACGCTTCAAACGCCTGCATTTCCGGAAACAAATACTGACTCTCCGGCGCTTCATCGAGAATTACCACATTTTTTAACGCGACCGGCAATTCACCGGCCCATAATCGAAACTCGGTCAAAAACATTTCGATTAAGCGCGCGGCTAACTTTCCCGCAAAGCCCAAAGATCCTGGATAATGCGCCTGCCATGCCAACCATAAACCACCAGCATTATTATTGACCTCAATTAACTGAGGCCCCATATCGCTTAAATGGAAATCATAGCCCATCAATACCGAATCATGATGCGGGTTAAATTGCGCAGTAATTGGTAACTTCGCAGTAAGGCTCTGGCGATACTGGCTCTGCTTACTAAGGGTGTAAAGTAATTTAACCAATGTAATCATTGGCCGTAAATCTGCCTTGGATAAGAAAATGGTGTAGGAGGGGAAATCGTTTTTAGAATCAATCATGCCGGGCAATCAACCCCAGGGCACTGATTTACCTCAATGGTAATATGTTTAAGACTATGAAATTCAGTTAACAATTTTTTATAATAATAAGGTGATCGAGGCACCGGACTGACAATCACCACAATCATCGCGAAATGCTGCACACCGACTCGCCAAATATGCAGATCGGCAACACGATTGGCAGGATCTTGTTCTAAGGCCATAATGATCGCCTGCTTATAAGCAGGCGCAATGCTTTCGTCCAGCAAGATCGGCGCACTTTCTTTGATCAAGGTATACGACCAACGCCCAATCACAAGCCCACCGACAATGGCCATCAACGGATCAAGCCAGTTCCACTGGTAATATTTGCCCGCCAATAAAGCCGCGATAGCAAGCACTGAAGTAAAAGCATCAGCCAGAACATGCATATAGGCGGCTTTCAGGTTATGGTCATGATGGTGATGCTCATGATCGTGGTGAAGATGGTCATGCGCAGCGCTTACGGCCTTGTTGCGCTTGAGTTTTCGATGCTGACGCTTATCGGGCTTAGCCTCGTCAGGATGGACATGCGGATGATCATGATGTTGCAAGATCAATGCGCAAATTAGATTAATGCTCAGACCAAATGCAGCAACAGCAATGGCTTCATCAAATTGGATCAAATGTGGCACAAAAATGCGCTGAATTGCCTCAAACACCATAATCAACGCTACGACCCCTAGCGCAATCGAACTTGCAAACCCACCCAGCAAACTCACTTTTGCGGTACTGAACGCAAAAGTGTCATCATGGGCATGAATGCGTGAGTATCGATAAGCAATAATAGCGATTAAAAATGCCGCCACATGTGTTCCCATGTGCCAACCATCGGCCAACAACGCCATTGATCCATAGAGGGAACCCGCCCCAATTTCAAGCAGCATGGTGAAAAAAGTCAGTACGAGTACAATTTTAGTTCGACGCTCGCCCTTTTGATAAGAGCTCGCAAAATTATGCTCATGTTGCCAATCACTAAGAAGGTGAGCGTGCATGGAGGACTCCTGTGAATCTATGATGTTACTTAACTTAACCGTTCAAAGCCGCCAGGAGAATAATTTAAAATTCAAGGCAACATAACCGAAGATCGATCACGTTAGAACAGCACTAAAACATGATAATCTTTAGTAATTAGGATTAATTTAACATAGAATCGAACATTAACAATCCTATGCTTCTAAGCTTAAATCAAGACTCACAAGCATTGGGTGGTGTGAGTTATATCGGATATGATACAAAATCAACGGGGCATCAAAGCGCGATCATTGCTTGAACCCGATTTCCAGGTTCGAAATATTCCAGCTCGGTAAAAGAAAGTCGTTTGGACATCGCAATGCCACGGCCATGATTATGCATCAAGCGATCTATATCGAGTTCAAGAAAACGACCCCATTCAAAACCATTGCCCTGATCTTCTATTAAAAACTTGATGTCGGAAGCGGTTCTGCTGAATTTTACAATTACAATCCGATCTTTATATTCCGGTAAAGCAAGGCGGTGCTGGATTTCCTGATGCAACAAATTATCGTTGATCAGTTGAGTTTTAGCATCATAGCTAATACCAAGGTTACCATGCTCGACCGCATTCAGTAACAACTCAGTCAACCCTAAGCTAGCCGTTTGCGGAACGGGGCAGAGATTTCCAAGTAAAACTCCCAGGGCACGAGCCTGCTCGATTGTTCGATAGGTAAACTCACCATTTTGAAGCAATTTGAGCGTTTCTGTCGTAGCCATTAGCTCCTGCATCTCGCCTTCCCGAACGAATCGATCACGAAGCGCCGTTTGAATAACGGCCCGTAACACTTTCTCGTCAAACGGTTTAGGTAAATAGTAAAAAGCGCCATGCTGAAGACCTTCAGCAACTTGTTCCGGACTGGATGCGGCAGTCTGGAGAATAACCGGCAAAGTCTGTAATTTTGAATCCTGCTTAATCTTTTTAAGCACCTCAATTCCATCAATTCCAGGCATCATTCGATCAAGCAAAACCAAATCAAACCGCTCTGATTCCGATAACAAGGCTAATATCGCCTGCTCACCGCTATAGACTTTCATAAATTAAATTTCCGAAAATACGAAAATTCCCTCTTTTGTCGGTATGCTTGACGCCATAAGAAAATACCGCCAAAGGAATGCTTGAATGATAGCGCTCACCTTCTCCAAACTGATTTTAGAAAAACTGAAAGA
>CANNKG010000127.1 GCA_947505105.1 Methylococcaceae bacterium
ACGATTCAGTCGTCACAACTTTTGAAACTTACATGCAAGATGCCAGTAAAATTCTTTGCGTTATGGATAAATTGCGCAGAGATTTTGCGGTTGCCGTGTGATTCATTCAAACTCGGGCAGGATATTATTTATCTGAGAAACTATAGGACGATTTTTAGCACCGGAAACCTTGCATAACTTTCATGAAGAAATCTTTCCGTGGTTATTTTCAGTTTCGTTGTTGACGAGCTTTTTTGGATTGTTGAGCATGATGCAAAACCCCTTGCAAACGGCCGTGCAAGTTTTTATTGACCGGGCGGGTGGAGGTCGGCGCATGTTATGCCGCTTACTGGGTTTTGGCGTACCGATTTTTTTGATTTGCTGGAAGCTGCATCTGGCGGTATTGATGCCGACCCTGATTGGCGTTGAAAATAAAGTGTTGGGCGCACTTTATAAAAAAGAACAGGTACAACTGAGTTTTACTGCACCGGATATCGTGATTCTGGAAACCGGTTTGCTGATTCCAAAAAATCCCAACCTCAGTAATCAGAAACTTGAGGGTTGGGCGCTAAAAATCTCAATGGATTATAATGCGGTCTCTGCGTGTCTTGCGATTGCGTGGACGGTTTTATGCGTTATACCTTATCGACGCCTTCGCAACTGCGCGTTAGCTATTTTATGCTTACTACCATTGATGATCTTGAATCTGCATTTCACTTTGCTTGAACAATGGGTGACTTTTTTACTCGGCTTGGAAACTCGTATCGTACAACTGCCGTATTCCAGCGGATTAGTTTATCTTGCGCCGCCCTGGTCTTGGACCCCGGTGGCGGCGAATGGCTTGACGCTATTGTTGGCCTATACTAAAACTTTTATAGTTCCGGCCATCTTGCTGTATGTGATTGCTCGAAAAGCCCCTTGGTTCGTGGCGTCGTCCGTTGGCGTAGAGAGTGTTGACGAAAGTGAAGCTCTTACCTTGAATTGATGCAGGCCGGGCGGATTTTTTCCTGACCTGCGAGCATTTAGATTCAGAAATCTTGAGCCGTTAATGACGCACCAGCTCAGCTTTTGAAGTATGGCCTAGATTAATCGAGCCATTGATGGGTGCTGGTGTGGCTTTAATAAATTGACCTAAAGCGATGGGCCAGAGTCCAGTATTGATAGGTGGAGGGATAACGGTCGCCGTTGCGGTATCAATGACCGAGACCGTATGACTCGAAGAATTGACGACATAGGCGCGGGTGCCTGCCGAATTAAATGAAATCCCGACCGGATTGCCCCCCACTGAAATTAATGCTCCGAAAGCATTACTTGCAGTATCGATAACTTGAACCTTGCCATTACCGCTATTAGTCACATAGGCTAAAGTTCCTGCTGGATTGATTGCGATTCCAGAGGGTCGAGAAAAATTTGGAAGGTTAGTAACGCTATTAGTCATGGTATTAATGACGCTGACGCTATTGCCAACAGCATTTGCCACATAGAGCCGAGTGCCGTCTGGATGGATGGCAATACCTTCTGGATTAGCTTGCACGTTAATACGCAGCAATTCGCTATTACTCGCCGTATTGATCACGCTCACATCATTACTTTGCTGATTGGTTACGTAGGCTCGGGTTCCGTCAGGATGCACTACAACACCTGCAGGCTGGGTACCTACAGGTATTGGTGCTCCGATTACGCTATTAGTCGTGGTATCAATGACACTCACAGAATTACTATTTAGGTTTGCAACATAGGCGAGGGTGCCGGCACTATTGACTGCAATCCCATAAGGAGTATTACCTACCCGAATAGACGTCAATATCGCTTGGGTGTCGGTATCGAGCACAGTCACCGACCCTGGAATCATGCTATGAGTTATATATACCCGGTTAAGCACCGTATTAACCGCAACCCCCCATGGCGAAGAATTTATGTTAATCGCCGGCATAATTAGGTTATTGCTGGTCGTATCTATAACACTGACAGTATTAGAAATGTAATTTGTAATATACGCAAGATCAGCAAACAGCAGTTGACTGGCCGTGAGTAATAGCGCGCCTATACTGGCTTTGAGAGTAAAGCCAGCAAGGTTTGCTTGATTAGTATGCAGCATGTGTGGATTTCCTGTTTATAATGGAAGTCGAAATTATAAAAGGTTTATTTATTAATTGTAAGCTAATGTAAATATTATATTGTTATACATATTTTGGTAGTCATAAAGTTAAGCCGCCCAGTAAATCCACTCTGCCAACTTTGATCTTCCCCCGCGCCATCCACAAACGATACTATCCCCCTCCCATAAGGTAAAATGTAGCCAACATGCTCGCACATTTACCAAATTATCGGATGACCAAACAACATAATCAACAATTTCCCGCACCAATCAAACGCTCCCGGCGATGGTCCCTTTGGATAGGTGTATGTTTGGTGCTTGGGGCGATTGCTTATCAAAGCCAGGATTATCTGCAGCAGAATGACCAGAATGGTCGGGCCGAACATGAAAACAATAAATCCGGCAAGGGCCGGGTTGCTGTCGTTGCAAAGCCTGCGCAACGTGAAGACGTACCTATTTTTTTGAGTGGTTTGGGTACGGTCACCGGTCTGCGCACGGTGACGGTTAAATCGAGAGTCGATGGTGAACTGATCCGGGTTGCGTTTCAGGAAGGGCAAATTGTGCAAGCAGGGCAATTGCTGGCTGAGATTGATGCGCGGGCTTTCGAAGTCCAGTTAAAGCAGACTGAGGGGCAATTGCTGCGTGATGAAGCCTTGCTCAAAAATGCCCATATCGATTTGGAGCGCTACCGAACCTTGTTGAATCAGGATTCGATTTCGGCGCAGCAAACTGCAACCCAGGAGGCGCTGGTCAAACAATATCAAGGCACGGTCGCAATCGACCGCGCCCAAGTCGACAACGCCAAATTGCAGTTAAGTTACACTAAGATTATCGCGCCGATCAGTGGGCGCGTGGGCTTGCGGCTGGTTGATCAAGGCAATATGATCAAAGCTTCCGATACCAATGGTTTGGTCGTGATTACTCAAGTGCAACCGATTTCAGTGCTGTTTACCTTGCCCGAAGATCAGATTCAGCAGGTGATGCAGGCTTTTCATGCCGGTAAAAAACTGATAGTTGAGGCTTATGACCGTTCGGGTAAAGTTCAGCTCGGGCAGGGCAGTTTGGTGGCGGTCGATAACCAGATCGATCTCAATACTGGCACCCTCAAATTCAAAAGCCAATTTGATAACCGGGATGCTGCACTGTTTGCGAACCAGTTTGTGAACGTCAGAATGCAGGTTGATAAGCTTAAAGCGGTCGTGACGATTCCCTCGGCGGCGATTCAACACGGGAGCATCGGCACCTATGTCTACGTCGTGCAAAATCAAGAGCAGGTCACGGTTAGGCCGGTGCAATTGGGTTCGGTTTCTGGTGACCGTAGCATTGTTACCCAAGGTATACAATCGGGTGAATTGGTCGTTGTCGATGGAGTGGATAAATTGCGCGAGGGTGCGGCGATTAAGTTGATCGAGCGTAATGCCGAGGCTATCCCGAAACCTGTTAATCGACAAACTAACCAACCCTAATCCTTACTCTATCGATACCCGCACCGGACGCCCGGCATGAATCCTTCCCGCCTGTTTATCTTACGCCCGGTAGCGACATCGTTGTTGATGCTGGCCTTATTGCTTGCCGGTATCGTAGCTTACCGGCAACTGCCGATTTCAGCGCTGCCGCAGATTGACTATCCGACCATCCAGGTAATGACGCTCTATCCGGGCGCAAGCCAGGAGGTGATGGCGTCATTGGTGACTGCCCCGCTGGAACGTCAACTCGGTCAAGTGCCGGGGCTCAATCAAATGTCATCGACCAGTTCGAATGGCGCCTCGGTGATTGTCTTGCAATTTGCGCTGAATTTGAATATCGACATTGCCGAGCAGGAAGTTCAAGCCGCCATCAATGCCGCGAGCAGCTTGTTGCCGAGCGATTTACCGATGCCGCCGGTCTACAACAAGGTTAATCCGGCTGACGCGCCAATCATTACCCTGGCGGTCAGTTCGGACACTTTGCCTTTATATAAGGTGGAAGATTTGGTCGATACCCGCCTCGCGCAAAAGCTCGCGCAGTTGTCGGGGGTCGGCTTGGTGAGTATCAGCGGCGGTCAGCGCCCGGCGGTGCGCGTGCAGGCTAACCCTAGTGCTTTATCGGCTTACAGTTTAAGTCTTGACGATATACGGCAGACAATCGGCAACGCAAATGTCAATCAACCTAAGGGGATGTTCGACGGCGCTGAGCGTTCGGCGATGATCGACGCAAACGATCAATTGCATTCAGCTCAAGATTATCAGAATTTGATCATTGCTTACCGAAATGGCCGCCCGGTCATGTTGGCCGATGTTGCCGAGATCAAGGATGACGTTGAAAATCAGCGTCTGGCCGCCTGGGCGAATGGTAAAGCCGCAATTATCGTCAACGTGCAGCGTCAACCCGGTACAAACGTTATTGCAGTGGTCGAACGCATCAAGGCCCTGCTGCCCGAAATTCAAACCGCTTTACCGGCGGGTCTCGATATCGCGATTTTGACGGATCGCACCATTGCTATTCAAGCCTCGGTCAACGCGGTTGAAGAAGAATTATGGCTGGCGCTCGCGCTGGTGGTCGCGGTGATTTTCCTGTTTCTGCGCAATCTCTCGGCGACCCTGATTCCGGCGGTCGTGGTGCCGCTGTCGCTGGTCGGGACCTTTGCGGTGATGTATCTGGCGGGCTTTAGCATCAATAATCTGACCTTGATGGCGTTGACGATTGCGGCGGGTTTTGTGGTCGATGATGCGATTGTGGTGATCGAAAATATCGCCCGTTACCTTGAGGAAGGTGAAACGCCGTTGCAAGCCGCGTTGAAAGGCTCGCGGCAAATTGGTTTTACAATTATTTCGTTGACGCTGTCGTTAATTGCCGTGTTGATTCCGCTGCTATTTATGCAGGATGTGGTCGGAAGGTTATTTCATGAATTTGCGATCACCTTGGCGGTGGCGATTCTGATTTCGGGTTTTATCTCCTTGTCGTTGACGCCGATGATGTGCGCAAAAATGCTGCGACTCGTCGACGAACAGCGGGCCGGGCGTTTCTATCGCTTTAGTGGGCACGTTCACGATGGCATGATTGCCCAATACGGCAGGCTGCTCGAACGGGTGTTGAATTTTCAGGGCATTACCTTAATCGTAGCGATTTTGACTCTGGCGCTGACGGTGGCGTTGTTCATCATTATTCCGAAAGGCTTTTTTCCGGTACAGGATACTGGCCTGATTCAAGGCATTTCGGAGGCGCCGCAGAGCATTTCATTTGCAGCGATGGCGAAGAGGCAGCAGGCCTTGGCTGAGGTGATTTCGGCTGATTCGGCGGTCGCCAGCGTTTCCTCGCTGATCGGTGTCGATGGTACGAATCCGACCCTCAACACCGGGCGATTTTTGATTACCCTGAAAGCACTTGCCGAGCGTAACGATAACATCCAAACCATCCTGCAACGTTTGCAAGCCAAGCTTAATCAAGTCTCCGGCATCAAAATCTATCTGCAACCGCTGCAAGATATGACCATTGAAAATCGGGTCAGTCGCACCAAGTACCAGTTTACGCTGGGCTCGGTCGATACCATCTTATTGCAGGACTGGACCGAACGATTGGTGAACCAATTACAGCAAGCGTCCGCCCTGGCCGATGTTGCGAGCGATTTGCAAAATCAAGGTCTGCAAGCCTTTATTGACGTGGATCGTACCAACGCGAGTCGGCTTGGTGTCTCGATTGCCGCGATTGACAATGCTCTCTACAACGCTTTTGGTCAGCGTATGGTATCGACGGTGTTTACCCAATCGAACCAATATCGGGTGATTCTGGAAGTCAAACCCGAATATCGCAATAATCTGGAGGCACTCAACAATATGCGCGTACCCTCGACGAACGGCGCGCAGGTGCCGCTGTTGTCGCTCGCTTCGGTATCCGAGCGCTTTGCGCCGTTGTTGATCAATCATCTCGAACAATTTCCATCGGCGACGGTATCGTTTAATCTGGCGCCTGGCGCGTTTCTTGGCGATGCCTTAGCCGCGGTCGACCAGGCGGTCAAAGCGATTGATCTGCCCAAAAGCGTGCAAGTTGACTATCAAGGCGCGATGCAGGCCTTTAGTGCCTCGCTCGATAATACCCTGTGGTTGTTGTTGGCGGCGATTGTGACGGTCTATATCGTCCTGGGCGTCTTGTATGAAAGTTACGTGCATCCGATCACGATTTTATCGACCTTACCTTCGGCAGGCGTTGGCGCGTTGTTAGCCTTGATGATGGCAGATATGGATTTAGGCATTATCGGCATTATCGGCATTATTTTGTTGATCGGCATAGTCAAGAAGAACGCGATTATGATGATCGATTTTGCGCTCGAAGCCGAACGGCAGCAGCAAAAAACGCCGCGTGAGGCGATTTATGAAGCCTGTCTATTACGTTTTCGACCGATCATGATGACGACGATGGCGGCTTTGTTTAGCGCACTGCCGTTGATGCTCGGCAGCGGCGTCGGTTCGGAACTGCGTCACCCGCTTGGCTTGACGATGGTTGGCGGTTTGTTGTTGAGTCAAATGTTGACACTGTTTACGACGCCAGTGATCTATCTGGCCTTCGATCGACTAGGCCGACGTGTTGCGCGCTGGTCGGGGCAGAACGGCCCCAACCCCATTGAGGATGAAGCGCCGTGAGATTGTCAGCGCATTGCATCGATCATCCGGTCGCGACGACCTTGTTGACGCTCGCAATTGCCTTGGCCGGCGCACTGGCGTTTTTTCAATTGCCGGTCGCGCCTTTGCCGCAAGTCGATTTTCCAACCATTTCGGTGCAGGCCAAACTTCCCGGCGCAAGTGCTGAAACGATGGCCGCGACGGTCGCGACGCCGCTCGAACGCACCCTCGGCACGATTGCCGGGATTACCGAAATGACCTCGTCGAGTTCGTTTGGTGGCAGCAGTATTACCTTACAGTTTGATCTTGAGCGCGATATTGAAGGAGCAGCGCGGGATGTGCAGGCGGCGATCAATGCCGCAGGTAGCCTGTTGCCGACCGGCATGCCGACGCGGCCCTATTATCGCAAAATTAATCCCAGCGATGCGCCGATTCTGATTCTGGGGCTGACCTCGGATACCTTGTCGCGCGTGCAGATGTACGATGTCGCTTCAACGATCCTCGCGCAGAAACTCGCGCAACTGCAAGGCATCGGCCAAGTTATGATCAGCGGTAGCGCGATGCCGGCGGTGCGCATCGAGCTGAATCCGACCGCTTTAAGCAAATACAATATCGGCTTTGCCGAAGTGCGCCGGGCGATTAATGCGACCAATATCAATCGCCCAGTCGGCAGTCTCGAAGACGATCAACGCCATTGGCAGATTTTCGTCAATGATCAGGCGCGGCATGCTAGCGATTATTTGCCGATTATCGTCGCGTATCGCAACGGCGCGCCGGTGTATCTGCGCGATCTGGGCACGGCCCTCGATTCTGCGGAAGATATTCGCAACGCCGGTTTCGTCAATGATAAAGCGGCGGTATTGCTGGTGCTGAATAAACAGTCGGGCGCGAATATTATCGAAACGGTGGATAAAGTCATTGCCTTGCTGCCGCAATTGCAGGCCTCGATTCCGCAGGCGATTGATCTCAAGGTCGCGCTTGATCGTTCGACGACGATTCGCGCTTCATTGCGCGAAGTCGAACATAGTTTGCTGATTGCAATTGTTCTCGTCATCCTGGTTGTAGTGGTTTTTCTGAACAATGCGCGCTCGGCTTTAGTGCCGATTATTACCGTGCCGATTTCACTACTCGGTACTTTTGGGGTGATGTATTGGTTCGATTTCAGCCTGGACAATTTGTCGCTGATGGCGCTCACCGTTGCGACCGGTTTTGTCGTCGATGATGCGGTGGTAGTGCTCGAAAACTCGACCCGTTACGTTGAGCAAGGCATGGCACCGCGGCAGGCCGCAATTCAGGCCGCGAGTGAAGTCAGTTTTACGGTTCTGACCATGAGTCTGTCGCTGATTGCGGTGTTTATTCCGATTTTATTTATGGGCGGCACCGTTGGCCGCTTGTTTCAGGAATTTGCAATTACCCTTTCGGCGGCAGTTCTGGTGTCGTTGCTGATTGCGTTGACGACCACGCCGATGTTGTGCGCGCGGCTGTTAAGCGCTCGACCGCTTGCTGAGCTAGATGCTCCTAAGATTCAAACGAGTTTTTTTAAGCGATTATTGGCGCTCTATGCTACTTCTTTGGAATGGGCGTTGCGTCATGCACCTTTGATGATCCTTATATTGCTGATCGCGATTGGCGTGAATGTTTATCTGTATAGCATTGTTCCGAAAGGATTTTTCCCAACCCAGGATACCGGGCGCTTGAGCGGTTACATTCAGGCCGACCAAAGTATTTCGTCGAAAGCATTACAGGAAAAACTGGCGCAATTTATCGAGACGGTCAGTCAAGAGCCGGACGTGGTGCGAGTGCTGGGATTTTCGGGCGGCGGTGGCGGTGGCGGGGTGCGGTTGAGTAACAGCGCGCAAATGTTTGGGATTCTTAAGCCGCTTGGCGAGCGTTCACAGTCGCTCGATGACTTGATGGACGGTCTGCGGCGCAAGCTGTCCAATGTCCCCGGCGCCAAGCTATTGCTGCAACCGGTGCAGGAGTTACGCATCGGTGCGCGTGGTTCGGCGGCGATGTTTGAGTATACCTTGCAGGCTGAAAAACTTTCCGAACTGCGCGAGTGGACGCCAAGGATCATTCAGGCCTTAAGCGCTCGGCCTGAACTGGTCGATGTCAATACCAACCAGGAAGATAAAGGCCAACAAGTTTCGTTGACTATCGATCATCAGGCGGCGGCACGACTGGGCGTGACGCAAACATTGATTGACGATACCCTTAATGATGCGTTCGGGCAGCGGCAGGTGTCGGTGATTTACGAGACGCTCAATCAATATCATGTAGTGATGGAAGTTGATCCCCAATATGCCCAGGATGCCGCCGCGTTAAATAATCTCTATGTCAATGTGCCTGCTGATGTGGGCAATTTAATCTCCCGGCAAGTGCCGCTTTCAGCCTTTACGCGTTATGAACTGACCAATACCCCCTTATCGGTCAATCACCAAGGGCAGTTTCCGGCCGCGACTTTTTCATTTAATGTCAAACCAGGAGTGTCATTGTCGGAAGCGACGCGCGTGATCGACGAGGTGATGGCCGATCTTGGTGTACCAAGTTCCGTTCACGGCAGCTTCCAGGGTACTGCCAAAGCGTTTAAGCAATCGTTACAGAATCAACCGCTGTTGATTTTGTCGGCGTTGCTGGTAATTTATATCGTCTTGGGGATGTTGTACGAGAGCTATATTCATCCGTTGACGATTCTATCGACCTTGCCTTCGGCAGGGGTCGGCGCGATTCTGGCGCTGCTGGTCTGCCGTACCGAATTCAGTGTGATTGCGTTGATTGGCGTGATTTTATTAATTGGCATCGTCAAGAAGAATGCAATCATGATGATCGATTTTGCGATTGCCGCCGAGCGGGAACGCAATCTGACACCGGAGCAGGCGATTTATGAAGCCTGCCTGCTGCGCTTTCGCCCGATTATGATGACGACCTGCGCGGCTTTGTTTGCCGCAGTGCCGTTGGCGTTCGGCTCAGGTTACGGCGCGGAATTACGCCAGCCGCTTGGAATTGGGATTATCGGCGGCTTGGTCTTCAGTCAAATATTAACCCTTTATACTACGCCGGTGGTCTATCTTTATCTCGACCGGCTGCAGAGTTGGAGTCGGGGAATTTTTCGGTCAACGACCGCTTGAGGATTGCGGATGTATAAGATACAAGCATTAGATGACCCATCCTCAATATCAAAAGAGGATAATGGAATCGCATTTAATGTGTTGTGTGCTATATTGAGTACACAATAAATTCATATTTGGAAATCATTATGACTCAACGTGTTGGGGTTCGGGAATTGCGCGAAAACCTTGCATTATTGCTAGAATCAAACGAGACGCTTGAAGTAACGCGTCATGGACAAACTATCGGATTTTTTATTCCGACGCCTAAACAATCCGGACAAGATCAACGAAAAGCCCTCTTAGAAGCGGGAAAACGCATGGATGATGAGTTAATACGCCAAGGGCTTAAAGAAGATGAATTAATGGAAGAATTTAAACAATGGCGGCAAAACCATCAGTTGCTAAATGCATCATAAACGATTGGTTATTGACGCGAATATACTCATTCGTGCAGTATTGGGGAATCGAGTAAGAAATTTGCTTGAAACTTATTGTGAAAACGTAGCTTTTTATGTCGCAGAGGCAAATGCCGATGAAGCGAAATTTTATTTATTCAATGTGTTGGCGACCAAACACAATTTGAGTTCAGGTTTGTGCGGATCAATTTTCGATAGCGTTTTGAATATAGTCCAAGTGATTCCTGACCATATGCTAAGTGAGATGGAAATCAAGGCAAAAGCGCGTATAAAAGCGCGTGACATCAATGATTGGCCTGTTGTCGCCACTGCCCTCTTACTTGAGTGTCCAATATGGACAGAGGATCAGGATTTTTTTGGTTCCGGGGTAGCAACTTGGACAACAACGACAGTCGAGCTTTATTTGGCGGAAAGTTAGTTTTTACCAACGAGCTTCAAATTTACGACCAAAAAAAATTAATTGGTGAAAACCGACCCTTAACGGTCAATGTGGCTTAATTTGCAATGACAAGAAATAGCAATTAAGCTGCCGTTAAAAACGTAGGTGCGATTAGCTCGCGTAATCGCACATTTCGAAGTCAACCTTATAATTCTTTGTTAGGAATCATCGAGAGCACGAGGCATCATGAAAGATAAGATCGAGCAAATACGGCTTCTGCTTTCTGAAATTGAGAGCGCAACTGGAGACGATGATTCACAACAGTTTACAAAGAATTATAGCGCCCTTGAATTGCCTAGCATTGTTTCATCGGTCGTTGATTTTCTTCACCCATTTATGACGCCATATGAAATTGCGATTTACTGGTATCTATTCAACCGATCAATTGTTAAAACCGGCGAGCAATACGCTCGTGTAAGCACTCGCGGCATGAGTGCAATCGCAAAGTCTGCGAGTGGCCAATCGGATGACTTGAGTTACGGCGTTATCAAAAAAACCATTGATGCGTTGAAAGAAAAAGAAATTCTTTCTGTGGCTGGTGACACCAATAGAGAGGGAACTCTCTACAAAATTGCCATCCCAGACGAAATATCTATGTGCAAGGAACTTATGTCGAAAAGGGTAGAAAATGAAGTAGCTGCCATTGATACAAAGAAAGAGCTTGATTTTTACAATGTGCCAGAAAATAGGAAAACAGTTTTTGAACGTGATGGGTACAAATGCCATTACTGTGGCAAGCAACTTACAAGATTCAGCGCTACACTTGATCACATTCAACCAGTATCAAAGGGCGGCGACAATTCTTTCGAGAACCTGATAACTGCATGTCTTCACTGCAATGCAGAGAGAGGGAACAAGTCCGTTATGGATTTCATCGCAAATGATTCCTAATAAGCCACTCGTTCACAAACTACGCTGTGCGAAGCACAGCACCAGCGTTGAATGGCAGCTAACGGTGATGTAGCAACCATACATTTCAAATCTTGAATGTCGCAAAGTGGCCGTGAAGAGCCCTATATTTTGAAATCCCAACCAGCTCCAGTCGTGTTATCGATTCCAAATGTGCATTAG
This sequence comes from Methylococcaceae bacterium, assembly GCA_947505105.1. Classification (GTDB taxonomy): domain Bacteria; phylum Pseudomonadota; class Gammaproteobacteria; order Methylococcales; family Methylomonadaceae; genus SXIZ01. Next base: position 11,709 of record CANNKG010000127.1, read on the forward strand.
TTTCAACCACGCATATCTAATTCTAGCTGCACCAATTCAATGCCTATAGTCAATCAATGCTTATCAACTAAAGCTCTGCCACTAAAATCAGCCCTGTGCTCGATTATCTTGTTATTGTCGGCGTGTACGGTTGGCCCCGATTATCAGCGGCCGAGTACGCCGATTGATGCCGATTTCAAGGAACTTAAGGGCTGGAAACCGGCTCGTCCACGAGATGAGCAATTGCAGGGGCAGTGGTGGCAGGTTTTTAATGATGCTGAGTTAAATGGGCTGGTTGAACAGGTCGGTAAAAAAAACCAGTCGCTCGCCCAGGCCGAAGCGCAGTTTAGACAAGCGCAAGCGGTGGTGCAAGGCGCGAGTGCGGGGTATTTTCCGATCGTTAATGTCAGCGCCTCTGCCAATCGGTTTCGCGCGGCGACCGGGCAAAGCGTCGCGGTTTCGGGGGTGCGCAATTTGTTTGGGGCGGCGCTCAGTATCGCTTGGGAGCCTGATTTATGGGGCGCGGTTCGGCGGCAGGTCGAGAGCGACCAATCCGCTGCGCAGGCGAGTTTTGCGACGTGGCAAGCTTTGAAACTATCGACCCAAGCAACGCTGGTGCAAACGTATTTTCAACTGCGCACCTTGGACGCGCAGCAGCATATTCTGAACGATACCTTGGCGGCCTACGCCAAGAGCCTTGAAATTACCCAAAATCGTTATGCAGTCGGGGTTGCGGCACAAGCCGAAGTGCTCCAGGCGCAAACTCAGCTCGAAGCTCTCAAAGCGCAGTCGGTTAATCTCGGTGTGCAACGCAGTCGTCTGGAACATGCGCTGGCAGTGTTGATCGGTGCAACGCCATCGTCGGTTACACTCACCTCTGGCGCATTACCCACTGCGCTTCCGGCGGTGCCGGTGAGTGTGCCATCGCAAGTGTTGGAGCGTCGCCCGGATATCGCAGGAGCCGAGCGGCAAATCACTGCGGCTAATGCCAAAATCGGCATCGCTAAAGCCGCTTATTTTCCGACCGTGACGCTGTCGGCGACTAATGGCGTGCAATCGCGCACGATTTCGAATCTGATCGATACGGCAGCGCGTTATTGGGCCTTAGGGCCTATCGCGTTCGCCTTGCCGTTGTTTGATGGCGGCGCGAAAGCCGCTAAGATGGCGGAGGCTGAGGCTGTCTATGATGCAAGCATCGCTGCTTATCGCCAGACGGTTCTGACCGCGTTTCAGGAAGTTGAAGATAATTTGTCGGCGCTGCGGATTTTGGAAGAAGAAAGCGCGGTGCAAGCGAGGACGGTCGAGTATGCCCGCAAAAGTCTCGCGCTGACACTGAATCAATACAAAGCCGGAACGGTCAGTTATCTGAACGTGATGACCGCTCAATCAACGCTGCTTGATGCGGAGCAAATCGCCAATGACTTGCTTGGGCAACGTTTTAATGCCTGCGTCTTATTAATTAAAGCCCTCGGCGGCGGCTGGCGACCGGCTGATTTACCAAGTTTGGACGACATTGGCGGCGATCCGACTTGGTCGCAGTTTTTACCGATTCCGCTTGGAAGATAGACGTTTAAAGCGACTTTTGTTCTGGTAGAGTGGTGATGTTTTTACTTGACTGGATTACTCAAAATTTACGCCTCAACCTAAGGATACCACTATGAAACCATTCGAAACCATTGAAGTGAGTTCCGAGGAGGCGTTGACCACCTTCGATGAATTGCTAAAAAAGTATGCCGAAACACTCAAATATCCGTTTATCATTGGTGATCAGCAAGACTTTGAACGTTTCATGGATATAATCGAACCGCCCGCGGACCGAGGAACTGAGTTTATTTCGATGGCAATGGAACTCGATGTTCAGGAATGGTTTAAGGAGAAAAATCTTAAAAAACCAAAAGCGCTTGCTAAAGAAGTTCAACCGCAAGATGGCTGGGCAACAATGACCAATCTGCTGACTGGCGAGTTAAAGCCGAAAATTCTGATCGGCCTTATCGAAATAGCAAAGCCCTGGCATATTTTTGCCAAGCTCGGCTTTGGCTATTGGAACGATTGTCCTGAACCGCATGTGCATGTCGCACTCCATCAATATTGGAATGAGAAATTTGGCACTATTCCGGTAGTTGTCTCGAACGACGTCGTTGAATGTTCGGTGCCGAAACCACCTACGGACACTCCCGCTGTCTTAACGTTGGCTGGAGAGCAATATGTCTATTGTTATGATTTGGTTGAACAAGGCTATGGCTCAAAATCGAAACTCGCTGCCTCTTTGGTCGGAGCAAGGGTCTGGTATTTTTGGTGGGATTAAATCGGCATCACCGCATGGAGCAGATCATGAAAGACCATAACGATGCGCCTCGTACCTCAGTATATTCTATGACCCTTTTTACAAAATTAGGATTTTGCGAAGGACTTTTAAGCTATTTTAAGATTAGGTGTTCTGCCATTGCTACTATATATGGCATCGCCTCAAATACCTAGCCCCTGATGTCAAAGGAGAGCGAGTAGATAATGAATATCGACCTAGAGGAGATTTAACTTAGGCGGATTCAACTCCGAAGTGCAATCGCCAATAATAGGATATTAAGGAAGGCTAACTGATATAGTGCCAAGCTTTTTTCTATCCGACTAAAGACGAGAATGAACTTGAAAGACTACCATCAGTTAACCCAAGCACTAAGATACCA
>CANNKG010000128.1 GCA_947505105.1 Methylococcaceae bacterium
CAATGCCAGCAGCTATCAATTGACCAAGGCTGAGGTGGGCAAAGTCATTACCGTTGAAGTCAGATTCACTGATTTGCATGGTACCGCTGAAGGCCCCTTAGTCAGCGCCGCTACTGCTGCAGTCAGCAATCTTAACGATCTGGCGCTCGGCGTCCCAGTAATTACTGGCACCGCCACCCAAGGTCAAACGCTGACCGCCGATATCTCAGGCATTACCGACCTAGATGGTCTCGGGGCGTTTAGCTACGTCTGGAAAGCCAATGGTAGCGTGATCGGTGGCAATGCCAATACCTATCAATTAACCAAAGCGGAAGTTGGCAAAGTTATTACCGTTGAAGTCAGCTTTACTGATCTGCATGGTAATGCCGAAGGTCCGCTGCTTAGCGTAGCTACCGATGTCGTTGCGAATGTTAACAGCCTGGTCCAAGGTGTCCCTATCATTAACGGTATTGCGACTGAAGGTCAAACTTTGACGGTTGACACCTCAGGTATTACCGACCTAGATGGTCTGGGTGATTTTCAGTATCAATGGTTACGTGATGGTGCAGAGATTAATGGCGCAATGGGTGTTTCGTACCGACTCACCAATACCGATGTAGGTACTCAAATCAGCGTATTAGTGAGTTATACCGATCCTCAAACGACGCCTGAATTAGTAACCAGCGCAGTTGTAGGTCCAGTGCTCAATGCGAATGATGCACCAGTGGGGTTGCCGGTCATTACGGGTAATGCAACTGAAAAGCAAATATTGAGCATTGATATCAGCGGTATCACTGATGCCGATGGGTTGGGGGCATTCAGTTATCAGTGGTTGCGTGGTGGTGCCGCGATTGATGGTGCAACTGGGTCCAGTTATAGTTTAGGTAATGCCGATGTTGGGCAACAAATTAGTGTGGTCATTTCGTATACTGATGGACACGGTACCTTTGAACAATTAATCAGCGCTGCTGTTGGCCCGGTGACGAACATTAATCAAGCGCCGACCGGTTTACCGGTGATTAATGGTACACCAATCAAAAACCAGATTCTGACCGTGACTACCGATACGATTAATGATGTCGATGGTTTGGGTGGTTTTAATTATCAATGGTTGCGCGATGGTGTAGCGATTAGTGGTGCGACTGCCAATAGCTATACCTTGGTCAATGAGGATGTCAGTGCGCAGATCAGTATTCAAATCAGTTATATCGATGCACGCGGCACTTCTGAACAATTGACTAGTGCTTCAGTCGGACCGATTGCTAATGTCAATAGCCTTCCAGTGGGTGTGCCGATCATTAGTGGAAGCCCAATTGAAAACCAGGTGTTAAATGCTGATGTGAGCGGCATCAGCGATGCTGATGGCTTGGGTGACTTTAGTTATCAATGGCTGCGTAACGGTACCGCGATTCTTGGCGCTACCAATAGTAGTTATCGTTTACTTGGTGGGGATGTTGACGCCAATATCAGTGTTCAAGTTAGCTATGTCGATGGTCATGGCACAGCTGAACAACTTAGCAGTGCTTTGATCGGGCCGATATTGAACCTTAATAATGCCCCGGCAGGTCTACCAATTATTGTCGGCAGTGCAGCTAAAAACCAAACGCTGTCGGTGAATACTTCCGGGATTACCGATCTTGATGGCTTAGGTGCGTTTAGCTATCAATGGTTGCGCGATGGTATTCAAATCAATGGTGCAAATGCCGGCAGTTATTTGTTAAGTGATGGTGATGTCGGCGGGTTGATCAGTGTTCAAATCGCTTATGCCGATGGTCATGGAACCCTTGAAAGCCTGACCAGTGAGGCTATTGGGCCGGTGACCAGTCGTAATGCGCTGCCAGAGGGCTTGCCGGTCATTATGGGTAATACGGTTGAACAGCAGATTTTGAGCGTAGATAGCAGTGGAGTTAAAGATGCTGACGGGCTCGGTGTTTTTAGTTATCAATGGTTAAGGGATGGTCAGGCAATTTCAGGAGCCGCGTCGGCGAGTTACACCTTGCAAGACGCCGATGTGGGTAGCAACATTAGTGTCCATTTGAGTTATGTCGATGCTAGCGGCACAGCTGAAAGTCTGGTCAGTGCGAGTGTCGGTCCGATCAGTAATCTGAATCAGGCACCGGTTGGCTTGCCGGTCATTATCGGTGTTGCTGAGAAAAATCAAAGCTTAACGCTTGATACTAGTGCTATCGTTGATGCGGATGGCCTAGGGCCGTTCAGTTATCAATGGCTACGAAATGGTGTGGCGATTTCGGGAGCATCTGGTCTTAGTTATACGCTTGGTAATAGCGATGTTGGAGCTCAAATCAGTGTTGTAGTGAGTTACACGGATGGTCACGGCACTGCCGAACTCTTGACCAGTGCCGCAATTGGGCCGGTAACGGCTGTCAATGACCCAGCGACCGGCTTGCCGGTTGTGCTCGGTAGTTTGAGTAAAAACCAAATTCTCAGCGTCAATGTCGATGGTATCAAAGATAAAGATGGCTTGGGTGAGTTCAGCTATCAATGGCTGCGCAACGATCAGGCGATTAGTGGCGCTAATGCGACTCAGTACGAGCTTGCCGGTGCCGATGTCGGCGCACAAATCAGCATTCAAATTTCATTTATCGATGGGCAGGGAAATGCAGAAAGTCTGACCAGTGTCGCTAGAGGACCGGTTGTTAATGAGAATGCCGTTCCTGATGGCTTGCCGCTGATAAACGGTAACCCGATCAAGAATCAAACCTTAAGTGTCGATACCGCTACTATCGTCGATACCGATGGCCTCGGTGTGTTCGGCTATCAATGGCTTAGAAACGGTGTGGTCATCGCTGGGGCAACTTCGAACGCTTACCGCTTGACCGTTGATGATGTAGGTGCATTGATTAGCATTCAAGTCAGTTATGTGGATGGTCAAGGCACGGCTGAACGCCTGATGAGTGCCGCTGTTGGCCCTGTTAGCTCGCCCAACGCCTTGCCGACCGGATTGCCGGTGATCGTCGGCGTTGCCGCACAAAATACGACCTTGACCCTTGATACGAGCGGTATTGATGATCCAGATGGCTTAGGTGCTTTCAGCTACCAGTGGCTGCGTAACGGTGTCGCGATTAGCGGAGCAACTGGTAGTAGCTTATTACTGAGCAAGGTCGATGTTGGCTCTCAAATCAGCGTGACCGTGAGTTATCTGGATGGTCAAGGCACGGCTGAGCAAGTGACCAGTGCCGCTGTGGGCCCTGTTGCTGGCGTTAATCAAGCAGCGACTGGTTTGCCTATAGTGCTCGGTAGTTTGAGTATCAATCAAATGCTAAACGTCGATGTCTCAGCGATCAAAGATAGCGATGGTCTAGGTGAATTCCGCTATCAATGGCTGCGTGATGGTCAGGCAATTGCTGGGGCTAATGCTGCACAGTATCAGTTGAGTAGTGCTGATGTTGGGGCGCAAATCAGTGTGCAAGTGTCATTCGTTGATGGGCAGGGCACGGCTGAAAGTCTGACCAGTTTTGCTAGAGGGCCGATATTAAATGACAATACTATTCCTGATGGCTTGCCGGTCATTAATGGTATTGTTGTTAAAAATGAAATGTTAACAGTTAATGTTGATGCGATAACCGACGTTGATGGTCTCGGTGCGTTTGAATATCATTGGGTTCGAAACGGTACGATGATTAATGGTGCCAATGCCAGCAGTTACTTGCTGACTGCTGATGATATTGGAGCCTTAATCAACGTGCAGGTCGTTTATGTCGATGGTAACGGCACCCAAGAAAGCTTAATAAGTGCAGTTGTAGGCCCCGTGATTGATGTCAACAACTATCAGGCGCCAGTCATCGTTAGTAATGCTGGGCAACCGCTTGTTCAACTCACTTACGCTAATCAGAATCAGATTGCAACGGTAGTGGCAGAAAGTCATTCTGCTAAATCGATTGTTTATCAAATTGCCGGTGGCGCTGATCATAGTAATTTTACGATTAACGCGCTGACCGGTGAGTTATTCTTCGTCGATACCCCTAATTTGTATAAACCGAGTGATGTGGATGCCAATAATATTTATGAAGTCGTGGTTAACGCGGTAGATGAATTCGGAGGCATTGCGGCGCAAAGCTTTTTGATTCAAGTCAATGCGATTGCGATAGAGACTTCATCTATTATTAACTATTGGATAAATACCACGACTAGTAGTCTTAACACTAATACCCAGACTTCTACTTCGAATCTTGTTCAGAGTACCAGTGGGGTTAGTTCTTCGGTTGCCACTTCTCCAAGTTCTCAGGATTCTCAGAGTACTCGATCCTCTCCGGAAACTGAAAGCTCTCGAACAGCTATATCCTTTTCAAAAACCGAAACTTCAGTAATTAAATCTGAGCATTCTAGTCCGGAAGACTTTAAAACTGTACCTACGCCAGAGGTGCAAAATTCGGTAATCGTAACTACTGTTGATGGCCAGATTATCGTGACTGATTCGTCTACCGCGAATGAAATTAAAAAATCCGAAGTAAAATCGACGACGCCGACGCAATTGATAGTGAAGAATCAGGCGAATAATATATATGAATCTTTTTCTATAGCTGAAAATTTGTCGAGCAACAATAATATTGCTATCAATCAGACTTCCAATTATGAGTTGGCGGATACCGATTATCGAATTAATCTTGAAAATAAGTTTACGCCCAGAGAGGAACAGGAACTTTGGGATAATTTGGATAAGATGCGAAATTCAATTGTCGAGCAGAACGAAGTAAAAACGGAACAAGAGGTTGAAATTATTTTGGGATCAAGCATCAGCATAACCGCTGGATTATTGAGTTGGATGATGCGGGGAGGGGCATTATTTGCGAGCTTTATATCATCGATTCCTATGATCAAAAATTTTGATCCACTGCCAATGGTCGCTCGTTCAGATTTAGGAAGTCGAAGCAAAAAAGTAAATAAATTGCCAGATAATACTACTAATGATAAACAACAAGATGCTGAGAATAAGGTAGAAGAGCTTTTCTCTAATAATTCGGATTTTGACGACTAAACCTAAAATGCGCCGTTCAACGTATAGAAAACCGTTCGTGCTGAGCCCAGTCGAAGCATGGACGGTTTTCTACGTGTTCACCCAGACGGTGAGACCTTAAAATCCCGTTCAACCCTTCGATAAACTCAGGGCGAACGGAATTTTAAGGTCTCAATTGCTCTTTTTAGGCTAAATGTGTCACGAATCCAGTTGAAGATCGAATTAATGATTCTTAAATTCTGTAATGGTATCTTTTAGTCTGTCTGGAGGCTTAACAAACTCCTGAATTACTCCTAAAGTAGCAATGAATGATTTGTGCTTCGACCTCACAACCCTGAGTGTTATGAATATCGATGAATATTTCAAACTGTTCCAATTGTTCTTTAGTTCTAAATTCATTTATGTTCATGATTGGTTTCATCTCTTTATCATGAACGAGATTTAACAGGCTGTTGAAAAATGAACATTACTTACAATATATAGTATATAAATATCTAATTTTCCTACTATATGAGGTAGGTAATCCGATTTTTTCAACAACCTGTTAAGCGTCTGTCAGACTCATTTTTCGTTAGATATACAGGTTTAGTTCAGACTCTTTTGACCTTGGAAGATGCTCGTGCTATCGACCGCCAGTATGCTATAGTACCGTCTGCTCGTTTTCGTTATTGTTTTGTTGCCACTGGGTCCGCCCCAAATCTAGCCAAAAAATACAGTATGAATTAGATGCTGTACTATAAAGGAATCCCTCCATGCTTAAAATCACGCTTACCCAATTTCTAATCGAACAACAACGTGACTTGTCGAATGCCTCTGGCACCTTTACGCTGTTATTAAACAATATCGGTACGGCGTGCAAGGAAATTTCCCATAAGGTAAATCGTGGCGATTTGATTGGCGTCCTTGGTAGCGCTGATTCTGAAAATATCCAAGGGGAAGTTCAAAAAAAGCTCGACATTATTACCCACGATATCATGGTGCGGGCGTTGAATTGGACGGGACATCTGTCGGGGATGGCTTCGGAAGAGGCTGACGACATTATTAAAATTCCCGCAGCGTATCCGAAAGGAAAGTATCTGGTGTTATTTGATCCTTTGGATGGTTCGTCCAATATCGATAATAATTTAGCAGTGGGGACCATTTTTTCTATTTTGCGTTGTCGTGAAGGTGTCGACCCGGAACTTGAAGATTTTTTACGTAAAGGTACTGAGCAGGTATGTGCGGGTTTTGTAATTTACGGGCCATCTACGATGATGGTCTTAACGACAGGCAAGGGCGTAAATGCGTTTACATTGGACCAGGATGTCGGAGAATTTATTTTAACCCATCCTAATATCACCATTCCTGAGGAAACCTCCGAATTTGCCATCAATATGTCTAATCAAAGGTTCTGGGAGTCGCCGGTTCAGCGGTACATAGAGGAATGTGTTCAGGGCGAGGAGGGACCGCGCGGTAAAAATTTCAACATGCGCTGGATTGCTTCATTGGTGGCGGAAGTGTATCGAATTCTAACCAGGGGCGGAGTATTTTTATATCCTTACGATTATAAGGATCCCTCGAAACCCGGAAGATTAAGGTTGATGTATGAGGCCAATCCGATGGCGTTTATCATCGAACAAGCGGGTGGGGCATGCTCTACCGGACGCGAACGTATTATGGATATTAAACCTGCTGATTTACATCAGCGAGTTCCGGTAATTTTAGGTTCTAAAAAGGAAGTCGAGCGTATCGTCAAGTATCACTCGGAACAGGCCTAGATAATTTAGAAGATTGCTTGAGTTATTCGTCGGGATGTTCGTGCGGGTCAGCAAAACGAGGGATTCCGGTTATCTTTTCCTTTTCCATCCGAATGTATTGTAAGCCCATGATAGTGCCGCCTTTGGGATCAGGTTCAACCCATACGACCTGAATTTCACCCAATAAGTCCAATCGTTTGAATTCAAAAGTGGTGACGGTACCAGGAGCAACCTGAATAGTTTCATCTAAGAAAATCATTATGCCTTCAACCGAGACATTAATGGTTTTAAAGATATATTTTCGATCGTTAAGAAAAATTTGCCCAGGAGCACTTAAACTTTTCCGATAGGCTTTGCGTTTGTAAAATATATTGGGAATATCGTAGAATACATGAACAAATTCAAGAGCCAGCAACAAGTTCTCGTCGACCATATCGGCTCTGACAATTTCAGCTTCGCCAGCGATGCGCATTTTATGCAAATAGATATCAACAAGCGGAGATAGTTTAATAGCTCGGAACAAGTCACTCACATCACGAATTATTGAACGATCTTCGAGCTCAACTAATAAACCGGTTATTGAAAGGTTTTTCACACTGATTTCAAACTCTTCGCCAGCAAGATAAATGAAGCCATGCGAATTCAAATTTTTGCGATAGTATCGTCTGCTCTCTGACATTACAAAAACCTATGTGTTGATCTATGGTTATATTTTAGCAAAATATTTCATATCCTTACTTAATACTCTACAATTGTAACCAATAAATTTTATAATTCGTTTTTTATTTTATGATTCAGATTGCTTGTTCAAGGTATTTACACTTCGCTGTTCTATGATTTGTTTGATCAATCCAAGATTGATTCAGGTGTTATTGATCATGTTTATCAGTGCCTGTAGTATCAATCCACCACAAAATAAAGAAAATATTTGTCAGTTATTCAGAGAAAAATCGGATTGGTATGAATCCGCTGCGGCAACTTATCGTAAATGGGGCGTGCCGGTTCATGTGCAGATGGCGATTATGTTTCAGGAATCCAGTTTTGTCGCTGATGCTCAACCACCCAGAGAATGGTATTTAGGCTTTATTCCTGGATCAAGACCCAGTACGGCCTATGGTTATGCTCAAGCATTGGATGAAACATGGGATCACTATTTGAGCCATACCGGAAGCTCCGGTGCCGATCGAGATGATTTTGCCGATGCTTCCGATTTTATTGGCTGGTATTGTAATTTAAGCTTTTTGAAGCTGGGGTTATCCAAATGGAATGCCAATGACCTATATTTAGCCTACCACGAGGGACATGGGGGATATCAGCGGCGCACTTATTTGAGTAAAGACTGGCTGGTGCGAACTGCCAAGCGAGTTGCAGTACGTGCCGGAAACTATTATGCCCAATTAAATCAATGTGAACAGGAATTTCGAAGCGAAAGCCAATTTTTTTGATAAACTAGCGGAAGTAGCGCACATGACATGAAAAGGGTATCGCGTTGCTTCCTTCCTTTGTGGAAGTCTTTATTAACTTTAAAAGATAAGGAAAAAATTGTGAAAGCTATTCAAAGTCGTATTCTTGTAATTTTTACTGTTATTCTTATAGGATTTACTATGTTCTCTATGGCAAATGCCACCACTCCGGAAGAAAATAAAACTGCTGGCGAAACTTTTCTGGCCGCAAATGCCAAAAAAGCCAACATTAAAACGACTGCTAGCGGTTTGCAGTATGAAGTTATCACTGCCGGTACCGGAAAAATATCTCCTAAAGCAACCGACAGTGTGACTGTTCATTACAAAGGTACCACCATTGACGGCAAAGAATTCGATAGTTCATACAGTCGAGGAACCCCGGCCACTTTTCCTTTAAATCGCGTAATTAAAGGCTGGACCGAGGGCGTTCAATTGATGACTGAAGGTGCAAAGTATCGTTTTTATATCCCATCTGAACTGGCTTACGGTTCAACCGGTGCAGGAGCAGCCATCGCACCTTATTCAGCACTTATTTTCGACGTTGAATTAATTAAGATAGAGCAATAATAATTAAGCCGTCACCGAAATTTATCTACTATTATTCACTGAGATTGACAAAGTTTTTTCAATCTATTCAAGCCTTACCCTCGGGTAAGGCTTTTTTATTTTAGAGCCACATGAGCCATTATCAACTATTCGCCACGACTCCGAAAGCGATGGAAGGCATTCTTGCCGATGAATTAAAATCCCTCGGCGTTGAACATATCAAAGCGACTCTCGCCGGGATTGCATTCGAAGGGAGTCTCGAAACAGCCTACCGCATTTGTCTCTGGAGTCGAATTGCCAATCGGGTTCTGCTGGTTTTAAAGAGTTTCGACGTAAAATCTCAGGATGACTTGTATCACGGCGTCCAATCGATCAATTGGGCCGAACATATCGATGCCGCCGCCAGTATCGCGGTCACTTTCTCCGCCAAAAATTCCAAAGCTATCAATAACACCCATTTCGGCGCGTTAAAAGTTAAAGATGCGATTGTTGATCAAATGCGCCAAAAATTTAATCTGCGACCCTCGGTCAATACCGATCAACCCGATCTGCGGATCAATGTTTACTTGAACGGTGAACAGGCGCAATTAAGTATTGATCTCTCAGGCGAAAGTTTACATCGACGTGGCTACCGCGATCTCAATGTCGCCGCACCCATCAAAGAAAATCTCGCCGCAGCGATTTTATTACGTGCCGGTTGGCCGGAAATTGCGGCACGGCAGGGCAGTTTGATCGATCCGATGTGCGGCTCCGGTACTTTGTTGGTTGAGGCTGCGATGCTAGCTGCCGATTACGCGCCGGGTTTGCTGCATGATTATTACGGATTTCTGGGCTGGAAAAAGCATCACCCCGAAATTTGGCAGACTTTGCGTGCCGAAGCCATGCGGCGTAAAGCGCAAGGCTTAAAAAATCTTCCGGTGATTGCGGGTTTTGATACTGATAGGATCGCTGTCAAAGCCGCTTTAACGCATATCAGCAAGGCCGGTCTGCAACAACATATCCATGTTGAACGGCGCGATATTGCCGATGCAAAACCTGCTGAAAGCTGGCCAGTCGGGTTAGTTGTGTGTAATCCGCCCTATGGCGAGCGTCTAGGAGATGCAGAAGAAGTGGCGCTGCTGTATCAACAATTCGGAGAAATTTTAAAAGCACGTTTTAAAGATTGGCAGGCCGCGCTGATTATCAGCGACCCTGAATTAGGCTTCCGTCTCGGCATTCGATCACATAAACCGATCACCTTGTTTAACGGCGCCCTCGAATGTAAATTGCTGCTCATGAAAATAGAGACGGAACAATTTTTCATTCCGAAAGCCAAAACCGCCGAACAGCGCTTGACTCAAATTACACAGACCAGTCGTATTGAAGAAAGCGATGCCAATGCCGAAATGTTCGCCAATCGCTTGGCTAAAAATTATAAAAAAATGGCCAAATGGGCCAAACAACAGCAGATCAATTGTTATCGGCTCTACGATGCCGATTTGCCCGAATATGCGGCGGCAATCGACATTTATCAGGGCGATCAAATTTGGGTCAATGTTCAGGAATATGAACCGCCGAAAAATATCGATCCGTTCAAAGCTAATCAGCGCCTGGCCGGACTGTTAAAAGAAATCCCTAAGGTACTTAATATTGCGCCTGAGCAGGTATTTTTGAAGATTCGCCGCAAACAAAAGAGTACCGATCAATATCAAAAACGTAATGATCAAGGAAATTTTGAAGTTATCACCGAGGACGGTTGTCAATTTCTGGTCAATTTTGAAGATTATCTTGATACCGGAATTTTTTTAGATCACCGCCCAATTCGGCACATAATTCAACAGCAAGCCAAACAAAAACGCTTTCTGAATTTATTCGCCTATACAGGTACAGCAACCGTACATGCTGCAAAAGGCGGCGCAAAATTGACGACCAGCGTCGATATGTCGCATACTTATCTCGATTGGGCAAAACGCAATCTGAGTTTGAATCACTTACAAGGGCAACATGAATTCATTCAGTCTGATTGCATGGAATGGCTGGAGATTGAAGCGGCATTGCCATCGCCTCGGCAGTATGATTTAATTTTTCTCGATCCACCGACTTTTTCAAATTCAAAACGCATGGAAGATGTATTTGATATTCAGCGGGACCACGTTAAATTGATTCAAAATACCTTGGCCTTATTGGCGGTTGGCGGGACCTTGTATTTTTCGACCAATTTCCGACGTTTTAAAATGGATAGGGACGCGCTGGAAGATGTGATCATCGAAGACATCAGTCAGTCGACGATTCCAGAAGATTTTGCTCGTAATCCTAAAATCCATTATTGCTGGAAAATTCAGGAATGATTAAAACTTTACAAATTGTGGTGAGTGGCCGAGTTCAAGGTGTCAGTTATCGGGCGAATACCCAAAGGCAAGCCAATCAATTGGGAATTCATGGCTGGGTTAAAAATCTACCCGATGGCCGAGTTGAAATCGTTGCACGGGCGGAGCAGGGGCCATTAGACCAATTTCTGGACTGGTGTCGCTCTGGGCCAACTTTCGCCAAAGTGACTGATGTTAATGTAGAAGAACTAAGCGCAGCTGATTTAAGGTCTGAGTTTCATATTCTTTATTAAATAGTTAAAGAGAGGAAGGGTAAGCATGAATATAATCTTAAAAAATATGCGCTGGCTAGCGCTAAGCCTTATAACGACTGGATCGTTCGCGAATGCGGGCCCCGTAGATGACAGCTCAATCGATGTGCAGCCAGCACCGAATGGTATTGAAATCCCGGCACATTATAAAGACTGGAAATTAATCAGCTCTTCTATGCGTAACGACAAGCATTCTTTACGCGTTGTGCTCGGTAATCCGATTGCAATTGAAGCGGTGCGTAAACACCAAACCAATCCTTGGCCTAACGGTGCAATTCTGGCTAAATTAGTTTGGCATGTAAGCCAGCTCTCATCCTGGCCACAAGCGACAGTTCCAGGAGAATTTGAACAAGCGGAATTTATGATCAAAAACGCCCAAAAATATAGTCGAACCGGGGGCTGGGGTTATGCTCGGTGGATGGGCATGGAACAAAAGCCCTATGGGCATGATAAAAACTTTTCTTCGGAATGCCTTGCTTGCCATGCCGAAGTCAGTGAACATGATTATGTATTTACTGTCCCAGCGCAATTACCTTGATACAGTTAGGTGGGAACCCGGATTGCCAATAAATCGCAGCTTGCATGATGCAAAACACTGTCCGCCGTCGAACTTAACAGTACCGCGAGGCCGTGTTTGGGGTGTGAGCCCAGGATAATTAAATCGATTTTTTCCTGTTCGGCGAGCAGGGCGATTTCTTGATGAGGCGACCCCCAAACTAACCAGCAACGAGAATGATCAATACCCAATGAATCGGTCAAAGTCACGAGGCGTTGTTTCTCAATTTCCAGTAAATGATTATCCGAGGCTTTATCCAGCGCAATTCGGGTGCCATAAGCGGTGTCTGGCATCGGAATATCATCCAACACATGAATGATACTGAGTTTTGCTTGATAGAGATTTGACATTTCCATCGCTTTGGTAATTACAAACTGGTCTGAACTAGAATAATTGAGAGCCATTAAAATATGTTGATAGGCTTGCATAAGAAGTTGGATCAAAGGGTTAAAATTGAGCGTGTGAATACACATCACAGCCGACGACAATGTTTTTAGAATATAGCATAAATGCGAACAGTTAATGAGTTTAGTCGATAGCGAGAATAGAATATTATTTGCTGGAGATCCGCACGGCAGTTTTGATAATATCATACGAGCGGTCTTGCATTACAAACCATTGGCGGTAGTTATGCTCGGCGACTATTCTTTGCAACAAACCTTGGACAACTATCTTGCGCCAATTGCCGAGCTGACAGAAATCTGGTGGATTTATGGAAACCATGATGTGCTTTCTAAAGAAACCTATTTTCACTTATTTGAAAGTTCGTATAAACAACAGAGTTTGCATTTAAATGTCCGTGAAATTGCCGGCATTAGAATTGCTGGCTTAGGCGGAATTTTTATGGCTAAAAACTGGTATCCGCCGACAAACTCAAATTGGACAAGCCTGAGTCACTGGTATCGAGCGCAACCGCCTAAAATACGTCGCCTTGGAATGCCCATCAAATTAAAACACTCAATTTGGCAATTTCAGGTAGAGCAGATGCAAGCGAGCGTAAAAGCCGATATTTTGGTAACTCATGAAGCTCCCAGTTGCCATCGTTATGGATTTGCTGCAATAGATGAATTGGCTAAAGCGATAGGTGCTCAGCAGATTTTTCATGGGCATCAGCATGAATATTACCAAGCCAAGATCTCTGGTGATATTTTTGTCACGGGTGTGGATAAAGAAATGGTAGTGAATCTTGCCGGACAAAATTTAAACCTCTAACAGTTACTTATCCACAATTAGCAATGATAGCTAATCTCGGTGTTAAATGTAGACCTTAACTTATTGAGTCTAAAAGTGTATTTTTAACTACATGATTAATAACTTATTTTTTATTGTCTAGCTATTGGATGATTTAATTAAAAACCAATAATCATTCGGCATATATTTCGATAAAAACAGATTATCCACATAGTTATCCACAGCTTTTGTGGATAAGTGCTTTAGCAAAACCTTTGATTTTTTAACAAGTGTGAACTTTAACTTTATCAATTAGGAAATAGTAAAAAAATGAGTAATGTATTTAGTTTTACCGGTACCGTGGGTCGTGATGCAGAAGTAAAATCAACACCCTCCGGACAAACCGTATTAAACGTTACTGTTGCAAATAATATCGGCTTTGGTGATCGTCAGCAGACGCTATGGGTACGCGTCGCTTTATGGGGTAAGCGAGCAGAAGGTCAGTTAGGCAATTATCTGAAAAAGGGTCAGCAAGTGTTCGTGTCGGGTGAATTAACGTTGCGTGAATACCAGGGAACTGATGGTTCAATTAAAAGTAGTCTTGAATTGAACGCTAACGTCCTTGACTTAGTTGGAAAGCGTAACGACCAAGCTGCAATGCCAAGTTCGCAGTCCAGCTATCCGTCAGCTTCGGCGTCTGGTGCTGCACCGTCAAATTATGCACAGGATAACTTTGCGGGCGCTTTTGATGATGATATTCCGTTCTAATGATGATTACATTCGCAAATAAAATTCTTATATTTGCAACCGCAAAATAGAAAGTTAGTCATCGCGATGAATTACGAATAAATTATTGCGTTGGATGATCGGCTTTAACTTGGCGTTTACAATGGAAATCTTGCTTAAGATTTTCACTTAAATGATTGGCTCATGAAGCGAATCGTGTGGCAGTATTTTAAATTTGTCGTCTAGGGTTAATAATGCACTCAATCAGACAGCTATTTTGATGGATGAGCCTGCATTAGTTGATGAAATGTATCAAAATGCCAGTGAAAAGGGCATTCCACATACAGATCCCAATGATCCGCCACGTCGCCGAGGAAATAAAGCGCGTGGGCATGGGACGTGGGATGCTGACCGACCTCCCGTTTTAGGAATCATGGGTAGAGAAAGCGGTCAAGTTCAACTGGAAGTTAGGCACAATAGTACGCGCAAAGACCTTGAACCTACGGTGCTGAACGCCACAGATTCAGGCGTTACCGTTAATACAGATGAATG
>CANNKG010000129.1 GCA_947505105.1 Methylococcaceae bacterium
AACTCATCAATCACCCCATACAAGGCTATAATGAGCGCATCTTTTTCCGTCTCAGTCAGAGCCGTTAAGTCGGGGTGTTTTTTCATGTCAATACTGTGCTTGAGTTTTCCTGATTTTTCAAGGGCTGAGTAGTTACGAATATTGTGTGTTTGTCTAACTCAAAACTGCGCTCGTTCTTTTGGATCTTCGGATCAGTAGGCTTGCAACCGTAGAGCTTTATACAACATGCTTTTCCACTATTTCAAAATCATTGGGAGATCCTGGGTCCAGATACCAACGGCAATATTGGTCATGGGTTCTTTTATCAATAATGGCAACATCAACATATCGGTCTTCGTCAAACTCTGAAAAACCATGATCAAAACGAAATCCTCCAAGTTTCGATAGCATCAACCGTGCATGCATTTTCTCATTTGAACTCTTATCATTAACCAACTTTACAGTGATTTGCGAATCATTGATTAATTTTGGCTTATAGACTTTCTCTAACATTTCCATATAGGCTGCTTGATTTTTTAAGCTCGCCTCATCATACCGAGCCCAAATTACAAAAGATCGACACTTACCCTGTTGAGCACTGCCCAAGAATGCCTTCAAAACTTGCTCACAACCATCACGATAAAGCTTCAGATAGGGATCAACTAATACAATTTCATAACTAAGTTGCAAAAGCCTCTTGGTTATTTGGGTATAGTTTTTACTGGAGGCCAAAATACGAATATCATGCCCACCCATCAAATAGTCATGATCTACTTCATTAAAGGTTGGGTAATTCCATTCATTGGCACTTGCCGCAACAATGCCTTCAAAGTTTTGCTCCTCAACTTGTTGGTGTGCATTTTTGAGCCAAGATAATTTAGTATCAAAAGGCTGCCCTGTGGGCACTAAGCAATCTTGATTTTTTTCTAGCAGATTACGAACCCTTGCTTGCTCAAGATCTGGTAATCTATCCATATTCTGATATATCTGTTTTTTCCAGCCTTTCGGGAATTGACCAATAAACCGCCCATGAAAGAAACCGAATTTTTCTAAAACATATTTAAGCTCAAGCGCACTATTGAAACCTACAGGCTCAACTAAAAACTCCTCATTCATCAAATAATTCCCCATCCCTCTCGGTAAAAAAACCATGCGGCCATCGGTCTATAAATTCTCCTTCCGGCGATATTCTTAAGGGGAAAATCTTACTGGAACCATCTTCTAATTTATCGACATAAAGCACACTGATTTGCTTAGAAGTTAAACCGAACAATTTGTTTTTAATGTCACTTTTATTTGTTTCTCGGATTCTCCGTAAAAAACGCAACAATAAGTGTTCACTATGAGATTCAACTACAAATTTAGTCCAACCTTTATTCATACACTCAATAAAAGCATCTGCTAACTGGGCCTGTAACTTAGGATGCAAATGCAATTCAGGCTGCTGAATAAAAACTGGAAAACCTTCAATTATTGAAGTTAATACAGGAATGATTTGAGAAATACCAACCCCCACATCTTCAATTTCAACTAATGAGCCATTTTTCTTATGACGCAACTTCAAATGAACTTCAACTTCCAGCTTTTTTAAAAACTCGCGCATTTCGAGGTTTGTTTTATTTTGTCTGTTAAATGCACTAATGGGAGTAAAAAACAAACAATTACCAACTACCTCATAATCAGTATTTAAAAACATTGGATGCGAAAGCATCCGATTTATTTGATCCAAATTTGAATATGACAATTCATCAACGACTGGCTGATCAACAGGGTAAGTTTCGTCTATTAGTTTCATACAAAGCTGTTCAGCAAGGCCAAGCCAACCCTGAGATTCTTTATAACTCTCTAAAGAGCAGCGATATACAGCAGTTTCCCTTGTCGGTATAGGTCTTAAGGGGGCAACTGAACTAAACCAAAAGTCTCTGGTAATGCTTTTTGTTGGAATAATCAATAAACTCAACAAAAAAGTCCTTAATTCCAAAACCTCAGAAGAGGGCCTAATTGCGCTATTATCTACTTCCATCCAACTAATAGGCTTTTCCCATCTTAATTCACTTTGAAACACACGCTCTATATTAGAGAACACAAGGAAATCAGGGTCAGAAATACTTTCATCCATCGACTCCCTTACCAGCTTATCAACCCCCTCCTCAAAAACAGAATCAATAAGTGCATAAACCAAATGCGATCTATTGATCTTTAAAATGCAACTATATTCAAAATCATTAAAAATAAGATCTAAACAATGGACATCACCGAGATACAATGAAAACTGTCTAATATGCCACCTAGAATCACGTGAATTATTGGAAAAGTGAAAAAAAACACGAAAAGGTATGTCATTAGAATCATCATAAGCAAATAACGTATTGGCTAATCCATCAGAAATGAAGTCTTGATTTTGATGGTACCCAGCCTCCCATTGAAAATAGTCCATTTCCCCTGTTACTGAGCTAATGCTTATAACCACATCATCTGCGTTACCCACATAACCTTTTGTTAAGGGTTCATGATGTCTGTTATGGTTTGCCCAGCGCTCTAAATATTCTACTGTTGTTTTACAATCCCAGTTGCCACTAAAAAAGCCATGTATAAAATGCTGGGCATCATGAATAGTGCTTTTTCCAGCTGAGTTTTGCCCATAAACCAAGGTTAACGGCGCTAATGGTATTTTAGTATATTCGCGAACGCCTTGAAAATTTTGAATACCAAACGAAACATCGTGTTTTGATTTTTTGAAATATGCGTCAATCTGTTCAATAATTTTATCTATCATCGTTAACTCTTTTTAATGTCCTTTGGCTAAGCAACAAACCATCAACAAAGTTATATTTGTAGGGTTTGCATATTCGTTCCTTTAGTGGGCATAAGTATCTACACATCTTTTTCAATTTAAATCAATTGGTTATGAATATATGGTTGTTTTTAGTGCAAAAAATTAACTACCTCGGCCTGGAATTGACGCTCAATTTCAAGCTGATTTTACTAAAATGTAAGCCCAAGCAATTGTTTTTCATTATTAAATAGTTGTGTAGATACTTATGCTTTAGTGGGTTGATTTGTCGGGTTACGCTATCGCTAACTCGACCTACTCGGCTATCGTTACTTCTGCAACAGCATATCCCAATCAATGACCTTAATACGCTGGGTAGCGACTTTAACCAACTGCTTATCGTTAGTGCAAAATTCATCACACCCTGCCTGTAAGGCGGCAGCCAGATGCAAAGCGTCGGGTGTTTTTAGATTACTTTCGGCACGTAATATGGAGGCCAGATCAAAAACCGCCCGATTTAAATCGACAAATTCACAGGCGGCAAAAAAGACATCGTATAAATGAAGGTGTGCTTCCTTTTTTTGCCGAATAGCCAATAGTCGGGCTTCCAGTCTTACTAATTCCGAACTGAAAACCGCCTGATAAGCCAGATAGCTTTTTAAGGCTTTACGCTGCTCGGTATCGCCCTCTATCAGGCCGATAACCATGCAGCTGTCTATATAAGTTGCCGCCATATCAATCCCAGTCTTGGCGTTCTTGCTTTAGGAACTCGTTAATTGCTTCACGACTCATACCGGACTCATCCGTTTCATCGGGTAACCCATTTAAAAACGCGGCCATTTTTACGGCTTTATTGTCTGTTGCTTCCGGCAATTCATAAATGACTGCGATTTTTGCATGGCCCGCAGGAATGGACTCAGGCAATTGCAACTGTAACTGATGGTTCTGTGGGATTTGGGTTTCTATTTCATAGTAGGCTTGCATCGGCTTTTCCTGATTTTAAGTTTCATTGGGTTAGCATTAAAGCTCACCGGCGAAAGCTTTTTTGGCTGAGAACATCAAATAAAGGTTTCATACTTGCACAATTTTGCTTCTCTTGTAACTTCATCACGCTCTTCACAAGTTTTGAGAACTGACGTTGTTCGACTAAATCAGGAGCTGGCACTTCAAATCCTTTTATATGCTGCATGTTCAAAAATGCTTGCACCCCAGCCGATGCAATTTCGTGCATTTTAGGGCGGTAATAACGTAAGAAAAAGTAAAAATAAATTTTATCAATACGTTCTTCATCAACTCTAATGCGACAACTTCCTGTCGTCGAGAGTGTAAAACGGCTTTCAGTTTTTCCACCATTCAGCGCAGATTTTTCCAGTCGACAAATTTGCGTATTCAATTACATCAAGAGAATAGAAACTTTTAAGTGGAAAATCTAAACGCTTTTTTATCGGAAAACTGGCAAATTTTCGACGCTTTTTGACACCTATAAGGTTGAATACACGCTTACAACTCCTCTTCCAATTCGGCCCCATGCGCTTTTAGCCACTCCTTGGCTTTTTCCATGTCTGCAATTTGAGCCTTAACGATATTCCAAAATCTCGGCGTGTGATTTGGCTCTAGCAGATGAGCTAATTCATGCACGATCACATAGTCGATGACAAACATAGGCGCTTTAATTAGTCGCCAATTGAATATCACGTTGTCATTGGGTGTGCATGATCCCCAGCGTAATTTACTGTCACTGATCTTGGCCTCTTTAAAGGCGACACCTAAGTTTTTCGCATGGATTAATACTCTGGGTAATATCTTTTCTTTAGCTTTTTCTTGGTACCACGCTTGGAAAACTCGCTTGTCTCCAAGCAATCTTTTCGGCACCAAAAACTTTTGCGTGAAATGAATCCCTTCATCGGTATCAACCAACTCAATCCGGTAGTTTTTGCCTAAATAGAGCAATGATTCACCAGCCACTAACTCTTTCCCAGGAGCATGAGGCAATGGATCGTATTTTTGTTTGTGCCTGGTCTTTTCATATATCCAAAGCTTCTTGGACTCAACAATCGATTTAATCTTCTCTGCTGAAGTACCTTCCGGTGCATACACCTTGACTGAGCGATCCCGCTCCACGGTAATCGTTAGTTTTTTACGTTGAGAAAAAACGACGTCGTAGTTTAGTTCCATATCAATCGGCGTAAAGAATACGGTCGTTATTTTTCTCGGCGATTTCCATGATCCGCGAAATAATTTGAGTTCTATTTTTAACAAGATTGGGAAGCTTGTTAAAGCCTGGTGACAGCAAAATTTGTTGAATTTCCGCCTTCAACTTGTTTCTGGCGGGAACGCTTTCCCAAAAACTGGCGAGCTTCAATTCGCGCTCAACTGCCTGAAAAATCTCCTGGGTCAATGCCACTAATCCACTAATATCATCCTCTGTCATATCGGCGCCAGCAAATACTTCGCCTTTCAACATCCGGAAGAATGGCATTTGCTTCTTTTTGTGTAAGCCAAAAGTCGGTTCTTTTTCCGCATCTTTGATACGTTGCCTCAGTTTTTCCAGCTCATCATAAATGCTTTGCCAATTGTTCTTAAATTCCAGCAAAATGGCGGACAATGCATCAAAGAAGGAAGCCTGTAACTCTGGATCATCATCTAGTTCAACATCAAGATGATGGCGAATTGCATGTTCCACTTCGGCTGCTTTGGTTTTGGTACGTTTACGCTGCCCAACCTTGCGCTCAAAATCTTCATCCAAAATTGAAATCGGTTTGATGATTTGATCAATACCTTTGGATTTCAAATAGACATCGGTTAACGCCCGCAATTTAGGTGGAATACCTTTCATGCTCAGCCGCTCGTCATTCAGATGCTTTGCCGCCATGATATTGATTTCTGCTAACGCGTTGTAACGGGGCAAATAATCAAGTGCTTGGCGAGCAGGAAGCACTAAGTCCATGCTACGCGTTAGTTTCTTGAAAGCCAACATGAATTCAAAGCGCACATCTTCGTCATAGAACAAATCAAAGAAGGCATCATGGTCGGTTAAATCGGTCAAACCATATTTTTTCAACAACTCCATCAGTGCGCTGTAATCCGCCTGTAAGGTTCTCAGTTCGTCCTCGGGGAAGCTCAACGTATCCAGGACTTCTTTTTGCTCCCGCTCATCATAACTATCGATGGCTTTTTTCAAATGATGGCCGATACCCACATAATCGACGATAAAGCCCTTTTCCTTCGCAGCTTTGCCGACCCGGTTTACACGGGCAATAGCTTGCAGCAAGTTATGCGCAATAATGACTTTATCCAGATACATCACCTGCTCGATGGGTGCATCAAAGCCGGTAACAGCATGTTATTGACGATGACGATACCAATTTCACCGGTAACACCTTCGTCGTTACCATCAAAAGGCAATTTGAAGCTTTTAATGCTGCGCTCATGTTTACGGCTGTCAGTAAAAGCTTTGATATGCGGCAGATCGTTGTGATTGCCGGAAATGACTACATCTGTTTTTAGCGTCTTCAGTAGGGCAATATCAATATTCAATGGATTGTTTTGCTCAAACTTTTCGATAGTTTTATTCAACGCAACATCAATAGCTGTTTTATAGCGAACGGCCGCTTCACGGGAGTTAGCAACCACTTGCGCTTTTAATCCATTCGGGAAGACGTGCGTCAAATAATGCTCGACCATATCTGCTGCTTTGGCGCTAATGGTGGGTATGGCTTCCAGATAAGCATCGCGTGAGCCATAGCCCAGTATCTCTAGGCGTTGCTGCAAATTGTAATCACTGAACACGTCGGCAAAGTCTTTGTCCATCTCGCCTTGCTGCTCAATCTCGGCATTGTGGGTACGGCCTTCATAGACAATTTCCAGCGTCACCCCATCTTCAATCGCCTGACGCATGGTGTACTTATCGATGTAATCACCGAATACCCGTTCGGTTTTATCGATGGGGGTGCCGGTATAACCAATTCTGGCGGAATTGGGTATGGCTTTATCAAGATTTGCGCCCAGCAGAGAATATTGCGAACGATGCGCCTCGTCTGTCATGACCAGAATATGCGGGCTTTTATTGAGTTCCGGGAAGGTTTCGGTCAAGTCGTTTTCCCGAAATTTGTGAATCATCGCCATCACCAAATCCGAGGAATCACTGCGCAGTAGTTCTTTTAAATTAACCACGCTGTCTGCCACTTTCACGGTAAAACCAATACTCTGCCCAGTCTCGCCTAATTGTTGTTCCAATTGCGTTCGGTCAGTAACAAACACCACTTTCCATTTAGACAGACTGGCATGACGGTACATCTCCCGCACCATAAACATCATGGTCAGAGATTTACCTGACCCTTGCGTATGCCAAATAATACCGCTACGTTGCCGTGGCGTGGTGCCTTCCAATAAGCCCTTAGTCGCCAGTTTTACCGCGCGGAACTGTTGATAACGTCCAACGATCTTGATCAACTCACCTTTGTCGGAAGTCGAAAAAATAGTAAAGGTGCGGATAATATCCAGCAGATTTTGCTTATCCAACATGCCGGCCACTAACCGCTGTTGATCATTAGGCGCACCGCTGCCATGATCCAAATCCTCAACTGAGCGCGGGAAGGGATCAGACCAGCGATAGAAATGCTTTTCGCTATGCGTGGTAATGGTGCCGAATTTAGCCTCGTTACGGCAGGTGGCTATGACAAACTGGTTATAGAAAAATAACGGCGTGCTACCTTCCCCCTTGGCTCCGCGTTGTTCGCTATAGCGCAACATCTGGTCAATGGCTTCAGGAATCGGCTCTTTTACCTTCGGTGATTTACACTCAATCACCACCACCGGCAAACCGTTCAGGAACAGCACTATATCGGGGATAATGTGGTTCTCAGTACCCAGAACGCGCACCTTAAACTGGCAGACAGCAATAAAGCGGTTGTGAATAACCTGATCAAAGTCTATGAACTTAACTGTCGGGCTCTTCTCCCCGGTTTGTCGGTTCTCCGAGACACTGGTGTTTTCCAACAGCAAACTGAAGGCATGGCGATTATTTTCCAGCAGATTGTTGTTTTGGAAATTTGCGGTCAGTTGCTTGACCACTTCTTCAATTTGATCAACTTCCAACCATGGATTGATCACTTTTAATTGCTCACGTAACACCGACCCCATGACCACTTCGGCAAAGTTGTCACGTCCCGTGTCTTTGGGGACTTGCTTGTTGTCCAGATCGAATACGTCCCAATCCAAACCGGCAAGCTGATCCAATAAGGGTTTTTCGACGTGATTACGTTCGTCTATTTTTATTTGTGGCGGGGTTTTATCGGGTTGCATAGTTTAATTGGCCAATTGGAACCCAGCTTGAACAAAATGTCGATCAAAGGCCAACACACGCGATAATTGCATTTCAGCCATCACCGCAAATGACACGCAATCCACCAGTCCCCAGGTTTTATCCTGATGTTTGTCAAACCAGTGCATCGCAGTATTGAACAGTGTTGGGTTCAGCGGAACCAAAGTCACTTCGTCGGCTATCTGAAAATGATGAATAATCAAGCTGGCTTGTGGTCGGGCAAATCGGGATAAGGCGTTGCCGACTTCCAGTAACACGGCGTCAGTCGTCACCAAGCGGTGACCGTCATATTTTTCTGATAAGCCTAAGGCTTGCGGATGATAGTGGTCATTTTCGTTGATCAAGGCAATGATGTAACCGGTATCGACAAATAGCGGTTCAGACATGTTTTTCGCCGCTTAAATAGGCATCCAAATTTTCCGAAAAATCTTCCGGCCCTGAAATTTTGATTTTCTTTAACGAAGACAATAGCGATTGTTTAGGTTTTGCAACCGGTTCATCAGAAGCCAAAATAATCACCCGCACCGCTTTGTCATTCCACTGTTCACGATAAAGTTCGGGAATGCTGACAATGACCTGACCATTGTGGGCTATGGCATCTAATTCAATGGCGTTCATAAAGACTCCGGGGTTAATGTTGGGTTTTGAATATCGGTCACGCGGACTTTGCCGGTGAGGAGGTCATGCATAAGGCCGACTTTGATTTTAAGTAGTTTTGAAAGGTTGTCATTTTCCTTTTCGTAGGTATCGTCGATTGCCTTTATTCGTTCAAATATTTCTCGTTGTTCATCAGGGTCAGGCCAAGGAAACATTAGCGATTGGATTCTAAATAATGCTAATTTTGGAACACCAGCGCCGACGCCTTTATCTGCGTCAATTTGCATTTGGACAATAGGGCCATTTATCTGCGTTGCAACAAATTCAGGAATGTCGCTTCCAAATAATTCAATTTTGGCAGCATTTTCCGTCAAAATTGTTCGATCCATAATATCTGGCCTAAAAACACCTGCAACTCCTAAATTTACTCCTGCTATAGAGATAAAAATATTCCCATCGATAATTTCGTATCTTTTGAGAAGTCTAAAAGTCAGTGGAAACAGGAAGTGCATGGCACTATATTTCAGAAGCTTTTTTATGAAGTCAGTGGTCTGCAAGTATCTAAAACCAGTATCATTCTCTGAATATGAGTGACCAGCAGGCAATCGTTTACCACCGCGAACTTCAGCTCTTTCTTTTAGTTCTTGAACTTGCCACTCCACCGGAACTCGCCCCAGTGGAGAATCCTTAAATACATGCGTGGCTTCAGAGCGAATGTTACCGTTTTCGTCGATACCCTTGGCGAGCAAATCTTGCATCAATCCGGTTTTGATACGTTGCTGCTTGGCGATGATGGCTTCTGTTTGTTCGATGGTTTTGTCGAGTGTTGAGAGGATTTCGGCAATTTTGGTTTGTTCTTTCTTATAAAATGGATACTCGAATTCAATTTGTTTCAGCTTTGCTTTGTTAAGTGTGGCACCTTTAATAGCTTGGTCAACGTTTTGAAGAAGATCCCATTCTTGAAGACCATAATAAAGAAATTCCGCGTCTAGTTCGTCTGAATACAAACCCGCAATAGCTTCATTCGTGTAAAGATTATTTCCTGCAAAAGCGACACGCCCTATTGAAAGCTTAAAGCTTAATAGCACTGTTCCAGACTTTTGGAGTTTAACATTTGAATGGCGAACCCCTAGGTCTGAAATTCGCTCATTTGTTTCAAGAATAATACGTTTGTTCAAGTCTCTAATTGAAACCCAATGATTGGATGTTTCCTTGGATTCATCCCAAAATTCAGCTGTATTTCTTGATGGAGTTCCACCTATTTGGATGTTGCAAAGGCTTCCAAGATTTCCGGTTTTCCACCCTGCAATAGTTGTCATCCTAAATACCCCAACCCAAACAAAAAATCATTTAACACTGTTAACGTTTTTTCTCTTTCTACTTCCAACGTTTGGTTTGAAACAGCATATTTATCCCACAGATTTTCAACGGCAGCGATCAAGGTGCGCTTTTCGGCGTTCAGATAACGCAGTAATTCTTTGTTAGCAATGTCATGCAGTTTTTTCAGAATCAGCCGTTTGGCATCTTCCTCGGTAATTTGTCCACCGATTGCCGCCAGCAAGCTGTCAATCCGTATCAAACGTTGCTCCAATGCTGTTTTGTCTTTCGTGATGGCTTTAAATTTTTTCTTATATTCTTTAGCCGCCTCATTCAATTTCGTCATTGCCGTAGTGGTTTGAGCAATCAACTCATAGGTTTCGGATTTAGCTTCATCGCCACCGATACGTTTGAGTTTAAGCTTTAAGTCCAGCTCGTCTTGTTTGAGTTTAAGCGCGGCTTTTTGGGTTTTGATACGGCTCTCAATGACGACAATGTCATCACTGAGTTTTTTATAATTGTCGCGCTCGGTGATGGCGGATGCTGAAAGCGCATTGGCCAAATCGTCTATCAAGTCCTTGAGAGTTTTCTTAATACTGGTAGCGGTTAGTTTTTCCTCGCCTTCCTCACTGTCATCAGCTTCAAAGTTGGCTGCTTCGGCAGCGGTTTCGACGGCTTCACTAAGCTCGCTTTGCGTTTCACTGATTTTGGCTTCTAACGCTTCAATTTCGTCAGCTTCAAGTTGGAAATATTCAGCAATCAAATAACTGTCCGGTATCAAGGTATGATGCCAGCCGGTGGAAATAACCGTTTTAAGATCGTAACGGATGGTCTGCCACCAGTTAACAAACACCCCGGCTGTTTTGAATTCATCCAATACCCCTAAAGGTTGGAGCTTGGTTTTGAGCGTAACCAGCAGTTCATGACGCACCTCGGGCAATTTTCGGCCTTCGCGTAGTCCGGCGAAATCATCTCGCGCTATCGTCCACCATTGTTCTAATAGGCTTTGGTAGGTGGTGAGTTTGGTTTGCAGAGCTGGATCGGCTTCCAGTTGCTGCTTGATAGCGGCTTTGTTATCGAGTCTGGCTTGAAACGCTAAGTAATTAGGGCGTTTTGGTTGAAACAACGAATCCTGGTTGATGCCAAATTTTGCAAAATCGCCTTGTCTGGCGATAACTTCCACCTCGGGAATACCGCCAATCAAATGCGCCTGGACGTCTTCCGGCTCCGGTGGCGGGGTGTTGTCGACATAACGGCGGATATTAAGGTTGTAATCATGCTGGTTGATGATTTCATCGTTGTCTACCAAGCGACTGTAACGATCTATACCGAGCTTATGGGTAAACACGTAATCGATTTTCTCAATATCTTCCGGGCGAAGTTTATTTTGATTCTTGCCTTCGGCGTATTCGCGGTCGGCATTGATAAACAGGATTTTATCTTTGAGCGCATCAGGCTTACTTTTGTTAACCACCAACACACATGCAGGAATGCCGGTACCGTAAAACAAACCAGACGGTAGGCTGATAATGGCCTCGATAATGTCATCGTTTATCAGCAACTCGCGGATCAGCTTTTCTTTGCCACCCCGGAACAGCACGCCATGCGGCATGATGGTCGCCATGTGGCCGTTTGGCTTAAGGCTGGCAACCATGTGTTGCACAAACATCAAATCGGCTTTTTTGCCATTTTCCGGGCAGTATTCGCGGAAACGGTTGGTGAAGCTCATCGTTGCCCGCGTGTAATTTTGCGAAAACGGCGGATTGGCCAGCACCCGGTCAAATTTGCGTGGTTGGCCATTTTCCAAAATGAGCGGGTCTTCCAGGGTATCGCCATTTTCAATCGTAAAGCGGTTGATGTTGTGGAGGATCATGTTCATATTGCAGATCGACCAAACCGTGCCGTTGGAGTCTTGTCCGTACAGCGCTAAATCATTGGCATCCTGGCCTTGCTCTTCAACGTATTCATGCGCTTGAATTAGGAAGCCACCCGAGCCCGCAGTGGGATCGTAAATAGTGTTCCCTGCTTGCGGTTTGGTGAGTTGAACTAACAATTTAACCACTTCGGCAGGGGTATAAAACTCACCGCCTTTTTTACCGGCACTGTCGGCAAAGAATTTAATCAGGTATTCGTAGGCTGCGCCCAATAAATCGGGAAACTCAAAATTGTCATTAACCAGTACAAAACTCGGATGGTTAAAGTGGTCGAGAAGATCTTTCCATTTTTGGTCGGGGATTTTGGTTTTACCTTTTATAGCATTGAAATTAATATTTTCTTTCAACACCCCATATAAGGCATCGTTGTCATCTTCAATGGCGGCAATGGCTTTATTAAGCATGTTGCCGATGTCATGCTTGAGGTGCTTGAGTGGCGGTACTTCTTGGCCGTTCTCATCAGTCCAGCCTTCATGCCAGCGAGCACGCTGTGGTACAAAGAAAGTATCACCGTAAGAAGTTTTATCATTCAACAACTCTTGCAATAGCTCGGGTTGGCCTTTTAGGTGTACAAAAGTAGTATTGCTCAATTGATCGCGTTTAAGATCAAACTCATCCGACAAACGTTTGATAAATAACATACCGAAAATGAATTCTTTAAATTCACTGGCATCCATCTTGCCACGCAAGATGTCGGCGGATTTAAAAAGAAAACCTTCGAGCTGTGAGAGTGTAATTTTTTCGTGCTGCATGTTGTCTTTAAGTCTAATCCCGTGCTGTTTCTATTGTAGTTCTTTCAATAATCCACAAAAAGTGGATCGATTAGACCCAAAGTGGCTATTATAAGCAATCCTACCTCATAGCTAATATGACTTGTTAAAATTTAAATCCTAAGCTGGGCTAGCCGCAACCAAGCGATAAAATATTAAGAATGTTGCACTGTAAATCCGCCACCCTCTGCTCATTGACAAAATACAGCATTCTCTCTGAGTTGGAAAACTTTACGGCACAACACTTCCCACTCCCATCAGTTCAAAAACTTTGAATATCTATATCATTTAATTGGTCTGCGGTAACGTAATCGAATACCGAGTACTAAGCACAAGGTTGACCCGGTAAGCCAGTTATTTTTCCCGTAATACTACCCCTCTAAAATACGCAGTCCGGCTTTAATATTATCTCCGTTGGTATCATCTACCAGCAGAGCCCTATTTTTAGCCGTACTCGCTTCTGCGAGTGACGGTTTTTTATTGTCCTGCGTATTTCCTCCGTCTCTTGCGTTAAAGTCAGAAAAACAACTCATTAAACACGCTATAGACAAACCCGTCAATTCCCAACAAAGGAGTCCTAAAATGATATTAACCTGTCCCAATTGCCAATCGAGCCGGATTGGCACTAAAGATTTTTCGAAAAAAGCCTGTGGCATTCTCGGTGCGATTGGCGGAGCGGCCAGCGGCGCAACGGGCACTCTAAGTGGTGCCGAGCTGGGCGGCAGCCTCGGATTGAGTGCTGGCCCGGTGGGTGCCGTGACCGGCGCT
Source organism: Methylococcaceae bacterium (assembly GCA_947505105.1). Lineage (GTDB taxonomy): Bacteria > Pseudomonadota > Gammaproteobacteria > Methylococcales > Methylomonadaceae > SXIZ01. The sequence goes on from CANNKG010000129.1 coordinate 13,462, forward strand.
GTTATCGGTGCGCTGGTGGGTTCGGTAACCGCCGGTATAGCGGGTGCAAAACTGGGCAAAGTCATCGACGAAAAGATTTTAGATAATTACTACTGTCTTAACTGTCACTATGTATTCAGCCAGCGCGTCAACTAAAGCGCCTCCATCCGCAAACTGAGCTGAATTGTAAAAGCCCAAGCTATTGTATCGCTCAGATAGCGTGCTCTGCACACATGATTTCCGCTGCTGCTCTGGCTTGATCTTTTAGCCGCTACGGTACCTTTTAACCCTTTGGGGACGTCATTCCCAGAGGGGAGTGCGTCCTCCCTTTTCTGTTTTTGATTAGGAGAAACGCCATGTCCACTTCCTCAAAAAATAATCCCTCACCGAAAACCCGTCACCTGCCTATGCCAGTTGAGGCTAAGCAGATTTATGAACTTTCCGAACAGTCGTGGACTGTGCTGACGGAAGTGACCTTTCCAACGGCTAAAACGCCGGAAGCCATTATGATGGCGCTGGATTACTGCCGAACTCGCAAGTTAGATATTTTCAAGAAGCCCGTGCATATCGTGCCGATGTGGAATGCGGCTTTAGGTCGTCACGTCGAAACGGTCTGGCCGTCCATTATGGAAATCCAGACCACGGCCTCGCGTACCGGTCTTTGGGCGGGTATGGATAGACCGGTTTGGGGGCCTGATAAAACCCAGACCTTTAGCGGTCGTTATAAAGACGATAACGAGCAATGGCAGGAGACT
>CANNKG010000130.1 GCA_947505105.1 Methylococcaceae bacterium
CTGGTATCTTAGTGCTTGGGTTAACTGATGGTAGTCTTTCAAGTTCATTCTCGTCTTTAGTCGGATAGAAAAAAGCTTGGCACTATATCAGTTAGCCTTCCTTAATATCCTATTATTGGCGATTGCACTTCGGAGTTGAATCCGCCCAAACTTACAAGGACTTAGTCAAATCAAATAATCCGTGCCTCAAAGCAAAGGATGTTCAAATTTTATCTATAAATTTACTATACTTATCAAAATAGCTTATCCAAAATAAAAGCACACACTTGGCCCAATTCATCAATTGCTAAAACTATTTGAGGTATTTATATGGATTTGTTAAAAACAGAAATAGATGTGTCAGATATTTGCAAATATTGGTATCCAGATAAAGATCGAAATGAAACTGAGTTATCTGTATTGAGGTATATTAAAAATTTAATAGACGATGGGATTAAAACAGGTGAATTACCAATAATAGATTCACCTGCTGGTGAAAAAGAATTTAAAACTCATGCTTTTGTTAAAGTAGATAATCCACAACCAATTGGCAGTAATCTATTTACTACTAGCATTAATCCTGATATTGCTAAAGACAGAAGATATGATTTTGGCAATCCTCATATTGTTGATGTTTTAATACAAAAAGTTTATCGAACTGATTTAATTAAATTCCTAGACAGTAAAAACGAACAGCCACCAGAAGGTAGTATTTTATTAAAATGGTTTAGTCTTGATCCGGATTATCAAGCCAAAATTCAAGACATATCTAATGATTCGCTAAATGACGATAACTCAGACAATAAACTTAAAGTCATTGATAAATTTTCAAACATTAAAGAGTTACGTGCCAAAGAGATTACTTTATTAATAAATTATGAAACTGCAAAATTTAAGGCCAGAAATATAACGGCTAAAGTTAGCCCTAAACATCTTGGTTTTAAAAGTAATTCTTTAGGTTGGCTCTTACTCAATATGGCTGCTTCGGAAAAAACACATAACCTCACTTTTGCAAATTCCAAATTAGGAAAACAAAAAGCAAAAGATAATACTACTGCGTTAAGCGTTAGAATATCTCGCCTCAGAAATGCCCTTATAGAAGCACTAGGAATTGTTGATGACCCTATACTTTGTTCAGCAGATAATAACTATGTACTCGCTTTTAAAGAGATTATAGTATTAGTAGATGGCGATCATAAATCAAAATTACCATCATACAATGAAAAGAGTCACGGTAGCAGAATATCTGCAACTAATCTAGGCAATAGTATTTCAAGCAAGGGGGGTAACCGATACGAAGAAGAAGTGGAATACATGGAAGAAATGGAATACATGCAAAGCATGAAATACAAGAAATTCATGGAAGACACTGAAGACACTGAAAACACTGAAAACACTGAAAACACTGAAAACAGTGAAGACGACGAGGAAAATTCTGATTAGATAAGAGAGTTATAGTCAAATTTGGTTTATGGGCATTATTGAACCTTGGCGGCAATTTTTTGTTGATCTTTTGCTTGTTAGAATCTCCATCATAAGTAACCGCAATTCCATTTTCAAACTTTACGTCGGCAATAACATTAGGAACGCGTTCAAATCCGCGGATTCTTCGAACAACAATCCTTCTCGGCAGTTAGGGCCATTTGAAAGATTAAATCCAGTAATGTTAAGCGAGAAATGCAATTCTTAGTCCGAATAGTCGCAAAGGTCGATTCAATCGGATTGGTCGGGAAAAGCGTAAAAACTTAACCAAGCTTCGCTATTCTTAGTTTGCGTTTCCGTGGACTTGGGATATTTTTTACCATTTTCTCGCTCAAAACCCTCAAACGCTTTCTCCGCCATCGCTTTGGTTTTAGCCATCCAAGTCTCATGGAGCGCATCTTTGGCTTTGCTGTGCAGGGACTTGGGTAGCTCATTTAACACATTGCCGGTCTTATGAAAACCTGCAACGCTGACAACGGGTTTCCTGCCATGCCTCAGCTTGTGCTGCCCAGAAGCCTAACGCACCATCACAATGGCTATTTGGGGGGGGCGTCATGCAGTCCACGAGCTTGTAAGTCCTGAATTACCGCCAGTCAGGTGGACTTTGACTCCCGATAACCGTCCGAAAGCGCTAACAGTCGCTTTTTGCCTTTGTGATTGACCTTAATCAAAATCAGTAAACACAGCTTGTATTCTTCTCCTCGTAAGGTCGAATAGATACCATCCACCACACACATAAACATAGCATTCAGCGGAAAAATCACGTTGATTCCAACGTTGATAATCATCACTCCATTGCGCTTTGAGCTAGCTGACTACCGAAGGCGAGAGTCCTTTGTCATCTTCACCCACTAATACCGCTAGGGCTTCTTGCATTTCCTTCGTGGAGATGCTTTTAAATACAGCCACGGGGCAACGCAGATTCGATACTTATTGCTTTTCGAATATAAAGTGGAACCAATGCCGAATTAAATTTTACACCGTTACTAGACCGGTCGCGTACTTTGAGAACTTGCACTTTCACTGGCTCAATGCTTGTTAGTATTTCACGTTAAGGCAAATAGCTGTTGCAAACGACCGTTTGTCGTCTGGAATGATCAATGACATTACTGTAGCTTTTAAGCAACGCCTGAAGTTCCAATTCTATCGTCTCTTGTATTAATCGCTTTGCTCCTGTTCTCAATAAATCGGTTAACGAATCATTAATGGAACCTAAACAGATAAATTCTTCAGTGTTATTTCTCGTCATGGCGTACTCCTTGGTGACTTGGTATTTTCGATCTGCAAAATCTAAATTTCAGCAGGATACGCTACTTAGTTCAACCCCTCCATACGCCAGATTTATTTATACCTCCAATACAATCCTTCAAGATAGTACGGATAATGAAATTACACAATATTTCATGTAATTTCAATTTTTAACCATAACTGATTGTTTTATATATTTATTTTAAACAAGAAAATTTATAACCTAATACTATTGAAGGCAATGATTTTTTTGCCAGGTTTTTTTTCAATACCTATCAGGAGTTCAAACGATGAACATCGCTACATCCCCCCATGAGAATGCTAACTGCATTCCTGAACAAGCTTGGCCTAATTTGGATCAAGTTACCAGCCCCACCGTCACGACTAATGCTGCGGCTTATTATTTGAATCGCCGCCCTCAGACATTACGGGCATGGGCTAGTTTAGAGGAAGGGCCAATTCGCCCGGTTCGTGTCAACGGCCGCCTAGCTTGGTCGGTGCAAGAAATTAAAAATTTATTGAATATTTAGGAGTTAATATCATGTCAGCTAAAAAGTCAGATCAACAACCCATTGAAAATTTTAAATCAAGCAGTAAAGGAATGTCAATCAGAGAGGAGGAAGGATGGAAACTTTTCACTAATTTCCGCGCAAAAGTGGAAGCTGAACATGTTTGCATAGGCATTGATGAGAGTAAGAACAGAACTCTTACTGTGAGGACGTCATTAGACGGAAAAGTAACTAAGCATACAGTTCCTTACGACGATTTTCAAAATAACTCTTGGATTGGACGGCACTTGGGTCTAGATGCGAAGATCGATTACAAAGTTATAAAGGGAAGATATACATTAGCCGAGGTTATAACTGAGCTCAGTCCGGACAAAGTAAAATTTACAGAAGTTGCAAAGATTGGTATTTACAAGCATGAAGGCGAGATTTGCTATGTCCACAGTGGTGGAGCGATAACGGCGAATGGAACCCACCGGACGGATATCAAATCCAACATTTCTGGGTCCTTAAAACAAGTTTGCATTCCTTCGTTAACCGAGGGCGATGATCCTAGCTCATTAGTTGAGCAGTTTTTGGAGGCAGGTAAAATTTCAGAAGCCAATCCTTGTATGAGTTCTTTACTTTTTGCTAGTGCGACTCGGGCGCCATTAACTGACCTTAAATCCAACACCGTTGTACCTGGTTGTGTCGGTAATACCGGTGTCTTTAAGACGTCCATGGCGCTGGTATGGCAAGCATGTTTCAGTCCTTCGCTCAAAGAACCCATCTGCAACTTCAATTCCACAGCTAGATCGACTGAGTTAACTCTGCAACAGGGCGGCAATACACTAATCATTCTGGATGATTTAACGCCAAAACATACTGGTAAAGATACGGAAGACTGTTTTGAAATCGTCTTTGGTGGTGTGGGTAATGGTTCTGGTAGGACGCTTAAAAATTCCACCACGACAAATGCAATTATTGCTTCGCTTAAATCGATACCCTTAATAACGGGAGAAATTTATCCTAACGCGACTCAATCACGAAAGGAGCGAATCGTGATTGCAAAAGTTGAAGCGGGCGATGTTGAACTCGATAAACTCACGAACTATCAAAAAATTGCTGCATCAGGTGCGCTGGCTAAAGTAATCGGTATGTTTATTGCCTATATCTTGAGCAATTACGAACAGCTTCGGCAATCAATCGATAAAGTGTTTGAGGACTATCGAGATAAAGCAAACCATATTTTGGGCCATGGCTATCATAGAAGAGCTCCCAGCAACGTAGCGGATCTGATGCTGGGCATTCATTATTTTTTAAAATTTTGTTGGGAGAGTGATTACCTTGCTAAGGATAAAGCAACGCAAATTAAAGATTATCATTTCAACAATTTAATTGCCCTTGCGAAGTTGCAACCCGTTTTGCAAAACACAATGGATATTAAAACGCTAGTTAGAAAGGAGATGTCGAGTTATTTTCGTGAAAATTTTATTATTAAAGATTTTTCCCAAATCAGCAGCATAAATCCTGCTACTTTTAAAAAAGAATTGATTGCTTTGGCTGATTACGAAAATAAGAAATTATATATATTGCTTGAGACTGGAGATGCGGTTGTTAAACAATTGCCTGGTTATTTGGTACGTATACTAAAGTGTGGACCGAAGTCATTTTGGAAGGTACTGAAGAAGCATGGTTTATTAGTTGAATGGGATTCATCAGCAAAGAAGAATTACATTCGTAAAATGGTTAATGGGAAGAAGTACAAACTCTACTCTTTAGCTTACTTCTTGTTAGATGAGTAACTCTTGTAAATTAAAAATGACGGTCTGATTTAATCAGTAGTTTTAGTGTCATCGTTATAGTTTGATGGCTGCGCTTATTAGTTTTAGCGCAGCCATTATTGCTTCAGTTTAGATTGCGAAACTATTATCATACTGCATCGCTATATTCAACACTAAGATTTAAATTTGTACTATATGCACCATTTTAAAATATACCGTACCAATTTTTTTCAATAGACATAGAATCCTTAATTTTTAATCAGTTTAGTTGAAATAATAGTGCCAGCCCTTGGTTGACTATGGTTAATTCTAAATTAGTTTACAGAAATGAAATTACTGTATTCGTTATAGGCTATATTGAGGTACTTTCATTATTGGTTTCAATTATGGTATTTGAAAACATGGTGCAAATCGTACAAATGTCTTGGTTAATAAGGATTATTGCCATTGGACTAACAGCACGTTCATCATACAATATCAATTAATTTTACTATAGGTCATCAATTAGTAGCTCTCCATTTAAGATTACTTGAATATCTACTATTGGTACTCAAGATTGGTTTAATTTTCTAGTCAAGCAATCTCTAAGTGATAACCAGTAGCCTACTTAATAAGACTCACTTTATCAGTATTTCAATTGCTCAATAGATTCCTTCATCAATTGTAAATAATCAATCTGAAGCATTAATAATCAATCCAATGGTAATAATGTTGGTTAATCTTCAGATAATAGTAACAATACTTCAATCGGATTACACTATTATGTCTTCAAACTCTATCAATAAAAACCCATATATACTAGACCTGATTTATGACAAGATTGCTTTCACCTTCCCCATAAGAAAACGTGATAGGCTATCTGTAATAAATATCATTAATGACCCAGAGTTTCATTCATTCTTCAACAGAAGAGTTTATGGCTATACTGGTGGTAGATACCGCAATAATTACCAATTTACTATTCATAAAGGTAATACCATAGAACTGTCTCTTTACCCTATTAATAGCCATCATAATTTCTTAAGGCTTGAATACAATCCAAACAAACTAGGTATAAAAGGCTGTGTTAAGTTAAGAAAATTTCTAATCAGTTTGCTTGGAATAGACAGAGTAAAAGAGATTTATTTTAAAGCCTCAGTGACAAGACTTGACCTCACGTTAGATATCCATAATCTTAAACCATACTACTATATTCACAAACCCAAGGTTGTGCAGTCAAGCATCTATCGGGACGATAATCACATCATCTCGCAAATTTTGGGTAGCAACAGAAGCAGCACCAGAGTCACCTTGTATGATAAGAATGCTGAGCAAGCCACCAAGGGTAGGGGTAATGCTCTCGTGGTTAATAACGGTAGCTCTACCCCTCACCAACGCTTAGAAATTAGGTTGCGGGAGCTAAACTGTAGTATGGCAGGGTTAAACGGAGATTTGCTGCAGGAGTTGGAAAAAATAAATTTCTTTCACAAGTCTTTCATGAGAGATGACAGGTTCTCAGATAAGTTTAAAAACCTTGTTTATCGGCAAGGCCTCAATGCAGTTTTTAAAAAAGTAAACAAGACTAATCCCAACAAAGCCAAGTGCTACCGTAGGTACTTGGAAGACTACCGTGCAACCATTTTTGATGTTGATAAACTCGACTTTTTAGCGTCTCATCAAAAGGCATTAGGTAGCTTGCTTCACCCTGATTACAAAGACCGCTTGAATTGAGGTTGTGAGGAGTCAGGGCTGGGGGTTGCCAGCCTTGATTCTACCGGTTTTTGCTCCATATGTACCATCTTTAAACAAGGTGCCTCTGAATTAGTTTTGCTGCAACCTGCGAGATTTGCTGATATTTGCTCTATATGTACCATCTTTAAACATCCTATGTCTTTTGGTCACACTTTTGGGGGCTGGTTAGAGTATTTCTCAGCACCCCCAGGATTAAATGTAAGGAAAACAATGACCGGCAGTTTGTTTGGCGGTATGCTTCCTCACTACCTCCAGACCTTAAATGTTACCGTATTAGACTCTTACCGTGCGGTTTTGCTGTGGGTATGTTTTAATCGGCGCCAACAGGCATAGCCTTAATGGTTTTATTTGCTTGTCTGAGTCCGCGTGTTGAGACAAAACCCATCTTGACTACCGTTATCCGCACCCTGGGTCTACATCGCTCCAAAACCGTTGTCGTTAGATGCTTTTGCCGGTGGTTTTGTTGTACAAAATATCATGGCTTTTTGGTTTCACCTGAAGTTTGGGGTTGATGAAAGTATGTTGGGTTTAATTTTCTTTGGCGCCAACATCTTGGCCGGAGTTTCAGCCTTGCTTGCCGGTCGATTGGCTGCCAAATTTGGCTTGATTAATACCCTTGTTCCGTCCAATTTTTTACTGTTTTTGGTGCCGTTGATGCCAAATTTACCGTTAGCCATTGGCTTGCTGATGCTGCGGTTTAGTGTACCCACTCGCCAATCCTACACTATGACAATCGTTGCACCGGATCAGCGTTCAGCCGCCTCAGGGGTAACCACCATTGCCCGTTCCATTGGTGCGGCGATTTCGCCTGTGTTGAGTAGTTTGCTGTTGGCTTCCCCTGGTTTGATTAGCGCACCGTTTTTGGTTGCTGGTGGGGTTAAGATTGTTTATGACCTCATGTTGTACCGCGCTTTTAAGTCACTAAAACCACATGAAAAACAATTGTGAGAGCCCCTGATTTAGTTGCCGACCAAATGACAGTTTCACATGCCTGCTTAACAATGTTACAGCTGTTCAATACTTATTGAGATTGACGGTTATGAAAGAATGCCAGAAATGTTTATACTTGAAGGAAGCCTCGGCTGATATTTGTCAGCCGTGTGGCATAGTTTTTACTTTGTATTTTACTGTTGTTCCGGCAAGATAATACAAATTGCGGTTAACGACCCATAACGGTCTGTCGTATTGTTTGATTCAATTACGGCGATTTGATCAATTTCGGTCGTTGTTATTTATTGCCGATGATATACGGGAAATAAAATCATATGAAAATCGATAAACTATCTTGTATATGAGCATTTTCCGGTAGATATACAGACACTATCTAATTCCTTGTTAGGCGTAGTCTCACAGGAAAGCATGGAGTAAAAAATGACAATCGATGAGTATTTCAAGGAAGTGCAAAACGCAGTCGAAGTATGCGTTAGAGATTCCATTTCAAACCAAGATTACGTTGAAAAACTCATATCTCATTCGCCTGAAAAAATATGCAATATTATCAAAATCAGAAAAGAAATACTTTTTCCTAGTGATTATCAAAATTTAGGCGGATATCTAGAAATTGGATTTTTTACCGAATTCGAACCTTCTGAAAGAATTGCTTTATTTTCATTCATGTTCGATATTGGCAATGATTTAAAGGTCCGACTTCTTCGCATATCATTTGAAAGATACGAAATAAATCAGCCACTTTTCTCAGGAGATTATGCGTTATTTAATAGCATTAGAAAAACCAAGGCAGGAGTTGCTGATTTAGAGTTGATAGATGCGGCTTGCTTACAAAACGTTCAAGATTCTGAAATATTTAGTATGAACGGGTATTTTTATAGAATTGATGGATATTTAAGTCAGGCGCTATATCCGCTTTGTAAGCAATATTTTCCAGATTCTCCTATATTTATACGCTTAGACCCAACTAAAAGGTATTTGTCTCAGCCTTTGTTTCAATTGAATGAAGAGGTTCTCATTCCAGCAAACCCAAACTGGTGGAAAAATCTCAATATTCATAGACTCAACAAGGAAGGCGCATCGTACATTCTATATCCCAAAGAACCGACCAAAGATTCTCATCAAGAGTTTTGGGAATATAATGTTAAAGGAATACGACGTCTTGATGTTATAGCCAAAAGAAATAATGATGGCAACCTTAGCATGATGATTGAAGAATTGTCGGATAAAGATTCTGGTTCAGGAATAACGATTGGAAGATGTATACATTTAGATACGGATGACGCAATAGGAACTCCGTTCAAGGAGTCAAGAGTAAATCATCTTGATTTAGCAATAAATGTATATGAAGGAAGTGCAGTAGGGGAACGCTATAATGGAAATTTAGCCAAGGGGTTTAAGGTTGAAGATGCAACATTTAGAACACATTTACTGCGAATAGAAAATATCCCATTGAAATCAATATTTTTGTTTGTCTTGGTTTTTTTTCAATCAAAAACGTTAATAAGTGATTGGTTTGCAGATCAATTTCAACGAAATGAAAGCGCCTAACACAGCGCTCAAAATGGACGCGAATTACGCCGTACTCCATTGGCGTCCATTAGCTTGGCATTGTGGTTGAGCATTTATTAATCTATAACAGCCATTCCAAAAAATACTTCAACTGACAGGTGTTAGTCGCTATGTTAAACTTAACATAGCGATCCTATGGAGACAATCGCCGAAAATATGCCAATGACAGCAATCAAAAGAATATCCGACGACAGGATCGGAAGAGGCCGGAGCCGAAACTCATATTGCAAAATTGACCAATCAATGGGTTTCAAAATGCTCTCCCCATCCACGCTATCGACCAGCTCTTTTTTGTTTTGATAACTGTTTAACCAACCCCAGAGATAAGTTAGTGGAACTATCAAAAGCGATTCCTAGATTACGCATGGCCTATGTTTCCGGCGAACTTGTACCATTTATCGGTGCAGGAATGAGTGTCCCGACCTGCACTACTTGGAAAGGATTCGTGTCAAAACTGCAAGAACAGTGCAAATCTCTCGGAGCGCCAATAGATCGCTTTTCGGTTTCTCTTGATACACCCATGTCATTAATACAGGCAGCTGATCAGGCAGTGAGTTTTCTGGAGCGAAATGGCAAAACAGCTTTAATTGATGCCTGTCGAGTTGCATTGCGAGATAGACTGTTGAGTGATGAACCTGCTCAAACCATCGCTTTAGCAAAAACCTATTGGCCATTCGTTGTGACGACTAATTACGACGATATCTATTCAGCAAATGCTATTGCGCGCCCTCTCGTTCTTGGAAGAAGTGAATCGGATTGTAGGTCTGTGCTCGCTAGTTTGGACTTTGATTCCCCACCAATTGTTTGGGCATTGCAAGGTTACTTGGGCGGGCTAAGTAAATCTGGTTGGAATATCCCTTCGACTAAGGTCACTGAATTGGCTAATCAAGTCGTCGTAGGGCATCACCAATATCAACGTGTAATTAACAACGTTCCTCATTTTCGTCGTACATTTTCGGAAGTATTTCGGCGGCGATCTTTTCTTTTTATGGGATCAGGTTTAACTGAAAGCTACATTCTTGATCTATTCGGAGAGGTTCTTACTTACTTTGGCCCTAATCCAAGACCACATTTTGCATTTTTACGCGCTAAAGAAGCTGAGCATAGAGCAGAATTTTTATCTCACCGTTTGAATACCACAGTCATCACCTATGACAACCATGATGACTTACCTTTAATGTTAGACGAATTAAACAAATCCTTATCTTCTCCGACCATTTATCAAGTGCCCGGCGCACCTATAGAGCAAGCTTTTGTTTTCAATAAAAATGGCCAACAACTCTCAATTACATTAAGTGGATTGCCTGCTCCGAGTGAAAAATCATGCGTTGCTCTTAGGGTAGGTCGAGCTGGAGATGGGAGTATTAAGGAAGGCAGTATGGCACTAAGTTATCTGCAACAACACCATTCAACGAAAATTGGTTTAAGTCGCTGGCATTTAATGCCAGGTCATCACTACGTGCATCGACTCGATGATAGTTCTATTTTTGGTGTGGCTGCACGTACGAATTGTGACAAACGAGATTTGCGACTTGTTGCCACTTCAATAAAAGAATTGGTCATTATTGCAAGTGAATTAAATTATGAATCAGTTCATGTCGGACTAATTGCAGCTGGTAAAAGAAAGATCTGGAGATCAACATTTTCCCTTATCGAAATGATTCGTGGAGTTCGTCGAGCCGCTTCGGAAATCTCTGGAACGATTCCCTCGTTATATTTTCATATAGTCGATCCGAGCGTTAAATTTCCTCTTATGGCCAGAAAGCTGCCAATTGCGGAAATACTCGCTTGTGAGGACGTGAGGTTTTGGCTTGAAATAAATAATCTTGAAAGCGAAATCGAGCGATTCATGATCATTGAGAATGAAATTACCCCATTAATTTCCATTGCAAAAAAATATATGATTCCCTTCGAGAGTTGGTTGGTAGAAATATATCCGTCTCCATTTTCGGGGGAGCAACCCGTCATGCTGAATGAACTAAACAATGAACTAAACAAAGTTTCTATCTCTGATTTCGGTGTTACTCCCGGGGGTACACTAAGATTTACCAAGGCAGCACAATGTGTTCAAGTCTTGTATAGCTAAACTAACAGTCAGCAATCCATTCAACAGTAGCCATACGCTGAAATTGCTTGAATGTCGCAAAGTGTTAAGGGTTGTCTGATGCCTGCCCCGTGGACAGAGCGTGGAATGTCAGACCACCTCTGGCGGGCAGGCGTCAGACAAGCCCCGATGGAGGAAACCGCGGGCAACGAAGTTGAACGTTAAATCGTCAACCCTATGGGGATTTGAATGATAATTTTGGCGGTTAATGGACAAGTCACGCTGATTTTCTGAATGGTAAACCGGCTATTGTCTCCAGGATTCTGACAAGGGTTTTGTTTTTTTACCCGGCACAGCCGATTCCAAACCGGGTTTTTCAGTTCGCAGGTTATAGTAGTCCGTATCGGCGGATGCCGGTGGTTTACCCGCAAAAAATAGATAATCAAGCCCCTATTCATGGTTGGCCTCCTGGCTGAGGTGGCGCACGAATGCGCAGTGAACGTGCAAGGATTTCCACAATGACCATGGCGGCTCCGCAATCGGGACAAACGTAGGTAGGGGGCTTTGACTCGTCTATTGACCGGTCATGGTTAATTTGAGATTCAGTGAGTTCCGTGGTGGTGTTGAGTAAAGCCCGTACCTGATCGAGATGTTCACGACGCCCCGTATTGGCAAGCAATCCGTAATGCCGAATGCGGTGAAAGCCAGTGGGGAGCACATGCAGCAAAAAGCGGCGCATGAACTCATCATGGCTGAGCGTCATGACCTTGTGCCGCTTTCTGCCTTTGGCACGGTAATCCTTCCAGCGGAAAGTCACGCCGGAATCGTCCATCGCCACTAGCCTTGAATTGGCGATGGCGACCCGATGGGTATAGCGCGACAGATACGCCAATACAGCCTTGGGACCGGCAAACGGGCGTTTGGCATAAACCACCCATTCGCACTTTTTGAGCGGAGCCAACCACTTGGCAAAGGCTGTTGTCTCGGAAAGGGAAGCGTATTCACCGAAGAACTGCAAGCGTGCCTCGGCATGCGCTTGGCTCAGTGCTTCTAGAAAGCGGCGGCGGAATAGCCGTGACAACACCCGAACCGACAGAAAGAAACCCCGCTTGCAAGACACCCAGCGTTCGCCGTCCAGGGACAACCCGCCACCCGGCACGATACCATGTACGTGCGGATGGTGGGTCAATGCCGAGCCCCAGGTATGCAGCACCAAGGTAGCGCCAATCTTCGCACCCAGATGTTTGGGGTCGGCGGCAATCGTGCTGAGCGTTTCAGCGGCTATCTCAAACAAGAGGCCATAGATAACGGCTTTGTTGTAGTAAGCGATGGCGCTGATGGGTTCGGGCAAGGTAAAAACCACATGATAGTAGTCCACCGGTAACAAATCACTCTGACGCGCTTCAATCCAACGTTGTGCAGCGCTGGCCTGGCACTTGGGACAATGGCGGTTGCGGCAGGAGTTGTAAGCAATATCCTGATGCTCGCACGCCGGACAGCGTAGCACATGACCGCCCAGTATTGCCGTGCGGCAGTTTTCAATGGCAGACATGACCTTGCTGAGTTTGCCGCCAAACGGGACCATAGGCGCGGAAAACATCCGCCACCTCCAACGCGGGGCGCATAGCGGCAGTGACTATGAAGGTTGTAAAGTCTCCAAAGGACTGACCACCTCGCGCAGCACATCGGTGGCGACCTGAGCATACAAGGCCGTGGTCTCAAGCTTCTTGTGGCCGAGCAGCACTTGGATGACGCGAATATCCACCTTCTGTTCCAGCAAATGGGTGGCAAAGCTGTGCCGCAGGGTGTGAATCGAGATGCGTTTATTGATTTGCGCGGCGTCGGCTGCCGCATGAACAGCGCGATTGAATTGCCGGGTACTGGAAGGATTGACTGGATTCATGCCTGGAAACAGCCAGCCGCCCGGCAGCATTTTGCCTTGGGCATGAGCAAACTTCCACCAAGCGCGCAAGCGCTCCAGGAGTACCGGCGACAGCATGGCGTAACGGTCTTTGCTACCCTTGCCCTGTTCGACACGCAACACCATGCGCTGGCTGTCGATGTCGCTGACTTTTAACGAGACAACCTCGCTGGCCCTTAATCCGGCGCCATAGGCAACTGAGATAGCAGTTTGCCATTTTAAACTGTCGGCGGCGGCAATCAACCGGGCTACTTCGTCACGGCTCAAGACCACCGGCAATTTACGGGGTTCGTGTACGGGCTGCATGTTGGCGATCAATTCGGCCCGGTTCAGTGTTGTTGCAAAGAAAAACTTCAGGCCAGTAATTTGCGTATTCAAAGTGATGGATGAAATACCCTCATCAACCAAATGCAATTGAAAACGTCTTAAATCTTCGGCGGTGGCGGTATCCGGTGAGCGCCCTAGAAAACAGGCTAACCGCCGTACCGTGCGAATGTAGTAATCCTGGGTTTTGGGGGAGAGTTTTCGCATCCGCATGTCTTCAACCATGCGTTGACGCAAAGGACTGATGGGTTTTGCGGTAGAGGTCATGACACTGCTCCTATTTTGAAACAAGGCAAATCGCCTTATCGCTTAGATAGGAAAACAGTGACTTTGTGTTATTGTTGCTCAGGCCATCGGCGCGGGGTACCTACCGCGTTAGCGGTTTAGTCCACTGGCCGTAAAGGGTCACTGAAAGCTTATTGATTATCACTCTACCGGTTGTTGTCCGATATGTACCATTTTTAAGCAGGGTGTCTTTGAATTGATTTTGCTACTACCAGTAGGATTTGCTGATATTTGCTCTATATGGGGTCCTGTGGAAGAACCCCCAAAAGTGTTCGTTCTGAGCTAAGCCACTTTCCAGAAGTACCGTTTTAAATGTTTTTCAAGCTCATTTACCATCGCATCCATATCAATATCACCATTGCTTTTTCTAAAATTGTACTTGCCAGTAA
>CANNKG010000131.1 GCA_947505105.1 Methylococcaceae bacterium
CGTTCCGTTCGCAACAAGGCGCACGAGCGTTCTTCCGTATTCGAAGCTATTTATCTTCCGCCAAAAAACAAGGCTACAACATGCTCACCGCTTTGACTTTGTGTTTTCAAGGCCGCCCTTTGATGTTGGTGGGGGCTGAGTAGTTACGCCATTTTTGCGAATGTTCCATAAGAACTATATCATCAGAATATATTTCATTTACCTTTCTAAGGAGTTCTTGAGGTGGAATATCAATAGCATCCTCTGACTTGGAATGGACACTGACTTTCCCTTCTATAACTCCAGAAGCAATACAATATTTCAAATGGCTAGGATAAAATGTTTCAATTAGTACGCGAAAGAATTGATTTAGGGCATTAGAAGGTATTACTGGGGCATCTCCATTCAAAAAACGGGGGAGCTGATTACCTAAGAGTATAGAAGCAGGACACCAGTGTCCATCTCTCTCCCTCAAGGCTTGATTATCAACAAGATACTCTAAAAATCTTGTATAAGAAATGTCAGAGAAATCAGGCAAAGATAGCTCTCCGACAAATGCAAGATAATGCGGATCGGCCTTTAGCTCTATATCCGAGTTATCATATGAAGGATGTTCAAGGGTTTTGCGTCCACAGGAGGCAATTTTTTCTTTCCAGACGGACTCCAACCTCTTTAATGGGTGCCTCATAACTAAAAAAAGCGGCATCTCTTTACGTTCAGTTACGGCATGATATCCAGTTTCGTAAGAGCAAAACGGTGCATTGTTAGCATCAGAGGCAGCATTTGGATGGTTGAGGTTGTGAATGTCACTAATACTAGGGCAAGGAAGAAGCATCGAATTAGGTTGGGTTGCTTCTGTAAGCTTCCATAGTTTCCATTTGGTCGCACTGCTTGCTGATTTTGGTATAATCACAATGCCAAATTTATGATCTTTTGGCAGTAATACACTTGCACGCATATTTGCATGCATATTTACTTTAACTTCTAACGTTCTTTCTTTGCTTCTAGAAATTATTTCGGATTCCACAATATCACGAGACACTCCACGGATCACGCCAGCTATTCCGATGACATTCACTTGGGCTAAATCAATGGGGCCAAGCTCACGTGGCATTCCATATACCCATCCCGCGTAAGCGACTATGTTGTAGTTTTCGGATTCCATTGTTCCTATTAGTATGGGTTCGTTGTAGTTTTCGAGTTTCATTGTTCCTATTAGTATGGGTGCGGGAGATAAAAGATTACCTCAGTTTTTGGCTGTAAGTTTGAATGACTGTGTATCAAGTTTGTTGAGCTTACATCATGAATGTATATATAGACTTTCAGAAATTAAATTTCCAATACTGCCCATTAAAGGCCTTTAAAATCAGACTTGTTCCGTGCAAGATTTGGAAATTATTTATCTGAAAGTGTATATATTAATTACGCTAGGCTTATCTATGGTTGGAGTCAATCTTAATGGCAATTCAATGCCGGCTGGCAAATTCTTGAAATTTTCTTGATCGTCAGGTGAATAACTAGGGGGTACGTTGAGACCGGTTGTCACGCCCCCATCCTCGTTCGATAAGCTCAGCGTGTCCGTTCGCGATTTGTATAAAACGTAATATCCAGAAGGTTTAAAACATCAAATAGAGGCGAGACCAATGGCGATTTAAAGTCTGGTTTGTTCATAACACAATGCCGTCAGTCAGCGCCCAAGAATTCAAGCTATTTAAGAGTGATATCGACATCGTATTATCAGTTGCCGCTAACTCCTCATAGGCTATTAGAGCTTTGAGCGCTTCTGTTTCATGTGAGGCGAGCATATCCCTGATCTGATTAGTATCTATCATGCCTTCAACCATTGGGACTTGCCTAGTACACACACTAATCGCTGAAGTATCGTTTGTACCGATGGAAAGTACCGGCAGCCCAGCTTGCAGGGCCGATATAATCCTCATAGGCGATAGCCATGGCCATGTTTCGTCTTGTGGAATATTTAAGCAAAATCTAGCTTGTTTATACTGGATATGCCGTTGTTTGATGGAAACTCCGTTAAAGGTTGGCACGAACGTAAAGCCAAAATCTTTCAACGTATTGATTACCGATTCTCTAAACTCCGTTTTTGCCCCCAAAAAAATAAAGTCATAGGATGGAGCCTCGGTTTTATCTATGAATGCGGAATTAAGCTTGGGAAACCAGAGTGTATCTACTTTTCGATTATGTGCGAGGTATGAAAATCCTTTCATCTCAGGCAGATCGCCCAATCGAAAATAGTTGCTGGTTACTTCCCGAAGCGCCAGTAGGCAGTTTGACCTTTGAATTAACACTGGCAAGGGCAGGTAGGAAAACTCTTCATCAACTGACTTGCCGTGTAAATGAATGCTGCTTGATTTTAACTCTAATTGTTTATAATTAGGCAGAGAATCCTTGGTGTGGATATCAACATGTTCCGTTAAAACAATAGATATGGACTTGCCTCGGCTTTGACAAAAGGTTTTAATGTGCTGAACAGCCTGCTGGTCGAAGTTTTCTATAACAATATTACAGCGCTGGTTGCTAGGCTGTCTTCCACAAGTAACGCTTCCCCCCATTTGTTGGAAATATTTGAATAGAAAATGCAGTTGATCTCCAATGCCATAGAAAACAGGATGGTTAAAAAACCAAATATGGAATCCCGGGTGGCTTTTCAATGGCTTATCGTCTATTTGTGTTGTTTTCATTTAAGATGTTACCGTGATAATGGATAGCTAAGGCTTTTCTTAAAAAGAGAAGAGGAGAAAATGCCAGCGGCTCGTCGATAAATTCAATTACCGGAAACGCGCCTTTAGTTTTCTCGTAGCATACAAATAGATGATATATCCTTAACAAGTTGTACGTTCCGCAATCTTCCATCAGTTCGATATCAAGCAGACCCAGATTGAAATTCGGATTATTTTTAATAGCGTTACGTGCTCTTAAAAACTGTCGATACTTTTGCAGAACTTGGCCTTCGCTATAGCTGACGGGGGATTTTTCGATAACCATGGGTACATCGCTGAGTGATGATACCCGATAGTTATCATCCATGATATGCGAATAGGCTGAAAGCCCATCTAAGCGTTTGTTTAAGGCTGGCCAGCTTATATAGGAAACCGAATGAATTCTGTCCACGATCTGAAACACCAGCCGTGGTAGTGTTGTACTGCACGAATATTTTTTAAGCAGTTCCTGTGTTGTTTCATAATCCAGATCAAGAGAAAGAATCGGATCGGTTATGTGCAATAAAATAGGGGTTGGGCATTCAGTAGTTATTTGTGCTGTAACCGGTTTTAACTGCAAACAGGGGTTCAAGCATGGGGGAACATCGTGTGCGCCATCTTTTAATGGTTGTTTATTATATCCGCAGTTCAAGACCTGACTGTAGAATTCGTTTGCTCGTGCTACCCCATTGTAATGTTGGTTATACGTTTGAATTGAGCTTTTTTTGGCTGACACACCACCATCTTTCCATGCTTTTTTTATGGTTTCCACGAGCGCATTTACGATGGAAGGGGTGTAGACTAGCCCTCCATTGGGTATATTTATACCGTTATTCTCGTTCCAGTTTAGTTCTCTGATCCCTTCTACGGCGTGCAACCCTCCGTTTTTTCTGTATTCGTCCAGATGAGGTATGTCGGACACTATAGGAATGCAGCCATTGGCCAGAGATCTTATAATGGTCGTTGAATGTAACCAAAGACTGGGTATCAATACGAAGTCGGCATATGCAAATAGATGGTCGAGCTCGCGATCATTTAAGCGTCTCTCGATCCAGGTTACAGAATCCAACAATGTTTCTAGGTTATTGATGTCGGATCGCATGCCGTGTTCAAGAATATCCGCTGTAGGGCGCTGGCTCCGCCAGATTAGTCGCGAATTTGGAAAATGCTCCCTTAGTTTTGCCCATGCCTCCAGAACCAAAACCCCGCCGCGGTCAATGAAATTATTGGGATTCTGGTGAGCAGAACAAAGCACTAGAAATGTTGGGCATCCATGGTTCTGTATGGTAGCTTGCCCTGAGTTTTGAACCATATCGAACCCAATAGGGATATGCTTTAATTTATCGTTGATTTCAGGGCAGTTGAAATAAGTACTGACTTCTCGAATAGTTTGCTGTAAATGCGAGTAAATCCCTTTGCAATTATCCGATGCTAGAAGTTCCCGCATCGGAGCCTTGAGCTTAAAGTGGTTATCGATAATTTTGGCTGGATTACCTTCAAAGGGAAGGAATAAACTAAAAAAAGACTCCAGGTGAAGGATGAACGGGCGTGTTCCGGTTATTACGGGGCTAGTATGCACGAACTCTATGTCTCCTGGAATTTCGGAGGCCAAGCCGAGTTCGAGAAATAGCGTTTCCGAGTCAAAATAGTCCGAATAATAGGAAGGTAAGTTATTCAGACATTGCTTTCCCTTGCGCACCAACCTATCTATTTCCTTGGGGTGAGATTTTAAATTATGTCTGGTTTTGACGTCATCCAGGCAGTTAAGTTTTACTTGCGTAGAGGGATTGCATAAAAGGTAACTATATAGGGGATGATAACCATTTTGTGGGATCATGTAGCTCATTCCCCAGGGTAAAGCAAGTTCTAACATGGGCTATTTGTCCTGATTTTCTTGTTTATATGGCAATCTTTAATTGTGGAATGCGGCTTCAAGTTGGTTGTATATGGTTTTCTTAATTCGGTAATCATAGTTACTATATATTGTCTCAATAAAGGGAGCTTAATTACTTTCGTTAGTACGAAATGAGCATTGTTTTTTGTCAAGTGAAAGGACTAAAGAGAATAAGCATTGCTCAAGAAACTTCTCGCTATACTAATTGTCATAATAACCGTGTTAACCTTCAGTTTTATGTTTGTAAGTAGTTTCGCTAAAGTTTTCCGGTATTTTGGAGTGCAAGCTCTGCTTGCAAAGCAGGCAGAGCTTGCACTCCGACTTTGAACAGATTTGAAAACTTATTTTCAGGTACTTAGGTCACAAGAGTTAACGGATTCGGAAATAATCAAGGAACTGGCTGACAATATATCGGTAGCGCAAGTTAAGTCATCACTCAACAAGGCGCGCTCTTGTTTTCCATAACCGGTTAGTACCAATATTGGTTTAACACCCGCAGACAATCCACAGTGAATATCGCTAGCTTTGTCCCCAATAAGCCAGGAACGATTTAAAGTTATATCGAAATCAAGTTTAGCTTTATGGATCATGCCCGGCATCGGCTTTCGGCATTCGCATGCTCCCGTAAACTCCGAGTGATGCGGGCAGAGATAAAATCCATCAATCTCGGCACCATAGGCTTTTAACTCATTGTTTACCCATGTGTGCAAATCACAGACTGCCGCATCAGTATAAAAGCCACGAGCAATGCCAGCCTGATTCGTAACCACAATCACAAGAAATCCGGCCTTTTTTAACGATATAAGCGCCTCGATTGCTCCCGGGATCCACTCCCAATCTTCCACACGATGAACATATCCTTTATCTACATTAAGAGTTCCATCACGATCCAAAAATACCGCTTTATTTATCATTAATACAACCCAACTAATTACTTAATATTTTGCAATAATCGATATTTACACCATGCTGCCAAGGTAAATGTATCCTGCACCTCGGAACGCCCAATCATATTTTCCAGCTCGTGAAAGTGAAAAAAGCGAAACTCCCCAAGCCCTAACTCATATTCTCTTTTAGTTGCCGAGTATTCTGCTTCAACCACATAAAGATGCACTCTTGCGGCCAACACTCCGGAATCAGGCGTAATAAATCCCAATGAAAAAAAACAACTAGGATCCGCAACCAATCCGGTTTCCTCTAGAAGCTCTCTCAACGCTGAGTTTTTTTCATCTTCTCCTTCGTCTATAAAACCATGTGGTATTTCCCAAGAAAACGCTCGTAAAGCCGGACGGTAAATTCGTACTAAACCGACTAGTCCATCGACAACCGGCAGAATAGCTACTCCGGTAACAAGATTTTGCCCTGCAACCTTCGGAGTAACCACAAGATAGTCTTGAACTTCACTTCCTGCCTTGTCGATTACGTGGTCAAAATAAACAAAAAACTTTGTATTCTCACATGCTAGACGCCTATTAACTACCTCAACAGGCAAATCGTCGTCCCTGATTTTTTTGCCCTCCGTCATAGCGTCAAACTGTTTCCGACTGATCCACAATCCACTCGGCGAAAGCCAGCGAACTGGTAAATGCCGGTGAAATGGCATTCAGCACATGCAATGAATCGGAAGATTTTTCGATGACATAGTCCATCTCTAATCTTTTTTCGCGCACGTTAATCAGTTGCGGACGAATACCCACTTTGTCGCTGGAAAC
Source organism: Methylococcaceae bacterium (assembly GCA_947505105.1). Taxonomy (GTDB): domain Bacteria; phylum Pseudomonadota; class Gammaproteobacteria; order Methylococcales; family Methylomonadaceae; genus SXIZ01. The sequence goes on from CANNKG010000131.1 coordinate 6,306, forward strand.
GAGATCGTTATAAGTCAATTCCGGCATCAACTTGCGCACTGCCGCAAAAAAGTTTTTCTTTCGGTACTTGCCCATTTCAACATGTACCAGTTGCCGAAAATTCTGGTGATTAGCCAAATACATCTTGGCGACTTGCAGGCCAACACCTAGCGATTCACCTAATTGCGCACCCTGTAAAATGCCGTAATTCTCCCTGCCCAATGCCGGTATTGCAGTGGGTCCGGCATAAACGTCGCCGCTCGCCACGCGTGTCAAATGAACACCCAGGAAGGGTTGGTTGATATCGGGGACGGGATAGATGTTGGCTTTTACCAGGTGCGCACGCTCAGGGCGCAGCTTAAAATAAATCCCTTTAAAAGGTACTAAAGTGTAATCCAAACCGAGTCCAAAATGCTTCGCTACTGTGTCAGCCGATGCACCGGCGCAATTGAACAGGTATTGATAACGAAACTCACCAATCGGAGTTATTACTTTACGAGTTTCCGTGTTTATGCCGGATACAGATGCATGGAAAAATATTTTTACGCCCTCATTGACCAACAATTCCTGCAGCTTCAATATTACAGCTTTGCTATCAATCACTGCCGTATCCGGACAATGTATACCTTGTTGATAAACTCCTGCATGCGGTTCAATCCGGCGGATACCCTGTTCATCCAGCAATTCTGCTGTTATCCCGTTATCCTGCGCATTCTTAAGCAGGCGCTCAATTACTGGTAAGTCACGTGGAGAAGTAGCAACAATAACTTTGCCGGAGTGCTGACAGTTAATATCATGCTCCGTCGCAAATGCTTTCATGCGGCGTGCGCCTTCCGCACAAACCTTAGCCTTCAGTGTCGCGCTGTCATAATAGATTCCGCTATGCAGCACACCACTGTTACGGCCACTGGCGTGCTTGCCTAGAACAGCCTCTTTTTCCAGCAAAGCAATGCTAGCTGCCGGATAACGTTTGCGTAACTCACGCGCAAGTGTCAAGCCGACAATCCCGCCGCCTACAATGAGGTAATCAGCCGATTCTTTCATTTCATCCTCTTTTATCTATTATCTGTGAAAAAGATAATAGAGCTAAACATTGCCGTAGCAGGTATTTTTGATCATAGTGTAACCCTTGATCAATTCTGCAATTCCCGCATCAAGCGATACCGATGTTTTATAACCCGTCGCTTCAATTTTTTCGTTCGATACAATGTAGTTACGCTGATCGGGATCTTTACCCACAGGTGCATCAATAAAGAGAAAATCAGGTATTTGCTTTTGGATAGTCTCGCAGAGTTCTTTTTTCGACACATTGGCTTCGGAAAGACCGACGTTATAAATCTGCCCTTTCATTTTGTCGAAATTGATGATGGCATGTTGGAAAGCTCGTGAAACATCGCGCACATGCACATAGTTGCGTTTGAAGTAGCTCTCAAACAGAACAACAAACCGGTCATTAACGGCGCGGTAAGTAAAGTCATTCACGAGCAAATCAATCCGCATGCGTGGTGACATGCCAAATACGGTAGCAAGACGGAAGCTGATTGCGTTTTCGCGTTGCATCAATTCTTTTTCGATCCCCACCTTTTCTATTGCATATTGGGAGATAGGGCGCAAAGGCGATTCTTCAGTGCAAAAGTTGTTTTCATCGCCGGTGCCGTAAGCACTATTAGTGGTCGGCATAAGCACAATCTGTTCCTTGGACAACAGTTTTATCATCAATGTAATGGCGTCATGATTGATTGTTGTTGCGCCAACCGGATCAAGATTACACAAGGGAGCGCCTACTAATGCCGCCAGTGGAATAATAATATCTGCCTTCTTAAGCAATGGCGCCATCACGCTCTCGATACGGATATCGCCTTTGACAACAGAAAAATTGGGATTATTACAAACGTGATTAAGACTGCTTTGCTTGAACATGAAGTTGTCCAGCACTGTCACTTTATGACCTGCATTAAGCAGATCGGGAACCATGGTAGAACCAAGATAGCCGGCACCGCCGGTCACTAAAATGTTGTAGCTCATTTAATTTAATTTCCTTTTCCGATTGTCAAAAAATTATTCACCGAACAACGCTACTTCGACACATTCACAAAGTGTATGGGCTAGTACGATATGCAGTTCTTGGATGGTGCTTGTGGCTATTCCCGGAGCGATAATGGGATAGTCGGCCATCGCTTTCGCTTGTCCACCATCGCGTCCGCAGAAAACGATGCTGGGTATACCTATAATACGGCATTGTTCCAATGCTTTAAGAATATTCGCAGACTTCCCTGAAGTGGTTATGCCAAGGAATATATCTTTTGCCGTTGCTTTGCCAGCCAACTGCCTGGAAAATATCAAGTCATAGCCGTAGTCATTGCCGATGGCGGTGAGTATGGAGCTATCTACCGTAAGCGCTTCGGCTGGCAAGGGCGCTCTATCGCGCGCCAATTTACTGACAAACTCGGCAGCCAAATGCTGCGCGTCGGCCGCCGAGCCCCCGTTACCTGCGATGTATATGCGCCCGCCCTGTTTGTAGCGGTCAACAACAGTTTCTACAGCTTTGGAGAACAGCTCAAGGCATTCCTCGTCGGCAAGTAGTTGATGTTTTGCTTGTATGGAAGCTTCCAGGTTTTTCTTTAAGCGTAAAATTGTATTCATCAGATATCCTTTTTTACGGCAAGAGCAAAGCTGGGGCACGATAATAGTCATCGGGCACACCGATGTCAATGAAGGTACCCGAGAATTCAATGCCTAACAGACGCTGGCCTAAAGTCATGGCGGTTAAGAATATATCGTCCTCCAAAGAAAGCTTATCTCCCGGAGAAAAATCGCCACTGAATAAAGCGCGAGGATTAACCCAATAGACGCCTCCATTCGCCAAGCGGCCGGGCTGGCCCGTACCCGATTTGAGCGAGGTTATTTGGCCCAAAGGAGAAATATCCATGCCCATGTAGCGCCCCACTTCGTTGGCACGAAACAGAGAGAAGCACCAATCAGCGTCGTTTGCCAACGAGAATTCAATTAACGCTTTCAAGTCCACAGCAAAATAAGTGTCGCCGTTCAGCAATAAAAACGGCTCGTTTTGGCTGACTTTTTCAGCGGCCAGCAAAAGCCCCCCCCCTGTGCCTAGCGGTATTTCCTCAATGACATAGTCAAGCGGTACATCTTTATAGCTATTGCCGAAGTGATCAATGATAACTTCATAGCGGTAGCCAACGGACAACACAAAATGACTGATCCCTTGTTTTATCCAATAGTCGAGCAGATGCTCAAGAAATGGCCGTCCGCTAATCGGCGCCATGGGTTTTGGCAAGTCTGGTACGGCGCTACGAAGACGAGTGCCCAAGCCACCGGCAAGAATAATAGCTGAGGTCACTGCTTCACCTTATACCGAATTTATAATGGCGCAAAGTTCGTCTACTTCCTCATTTTTCAGATCAGGAAAGTTACCAATGTAGAAGCCGTAGAAATGAACATGCTCGGTCTCCGGGAATTCGTGGTGGTGCCCTTCCGGCACAATGCCTCTGAGGTACGGTTGACGAATTTGATTACCGCCACCAGCGCTACCTCGTCGAAACTCGACGCCAGATTCCCGCATTTTTTCCATGAGACGCTGAACCAAATCATCATCAGGAGTCTTCAATATGAGATTGAAGGCGTAGTTGCTGGACCCTTCCAGTTTGAAATCAGTACGGTATTTTGATGAGTCGATTTGCTGCAAAAATCGAACTAGGTTCTCAGTCCTGCGTGTCACAATTTGGTCCAAACGTTTAAGTTGGCTACGTCCCATAATACCGCCAATTTCTGTATTACGCATGTTATAAGCGGGATAGGCAAAAATAAAGTCCGGGTTTAATTCCGGGTTTTCATTATGGTAAGTAGCGCGTACATTCTCATCGTTAGCTTCTCTAACCATGCCGTGGGAACGCAACATGCGCAGTTGCTGATAGACATCGGAATCGTTAGTGCAGACCATGCCACCTTCAATAGTACTCATGTGGTGAGCGTAGTAATATGAAAAGTTCGAAATCCAGCCCAGGCTACCTAAGCGCTTGCCGTTGTGGGTTGAGCCGTGCGATTCGCAGACATCTTCGATCAGCGGAATGTTACGGCGCTCCAGTTCGTTAATCAGTTCATCGGTGAGTCCGTCGAAACCTTGTACGTGGGTGAGAAATACAGCCCGTGTTTTATCGGTGATTTTGCTTAGAATTTGAGTGGTGTCCATTGCCAAAGAGCTTGGATCAATATCTGCAAACACCGGAGAGAAGCCATTTTGCAATACCGATGCAATATCGGAAACCCATGCCAGAGGCGGAACAATGACTTCACCCCCTTCAGGATGACGTATTTTGAGGATTGCCATGGTCAACAGGTTGGCCGATGCTCCTGAATTAACGAATACGCTGTATTTTACGCCTAGCCATTCAGACCATTCGGATTCGAAGGCTCTTACATTAGCGCCGTGGGTCAGGATCGGATCGTCCTGTTTTAAGTGTTCGATCACTGCATCAAGATCTTCGCGCAGGATATTGTTACGCATTAAAGGAAATTTCATCTTATTTTCACCAAAATTAAACAGAATCGGAAAGCGATTGCACAAACGTTGTCACGCTACGTAGAACGGATTCAGGGCCGATTCCTACTTGCTCGTGCAACTCTGCTCGTGAGCCAAGTTCAAAGCGGTAAGCCCCTTCGACGCCAATATTGAGCATAGGCTTAGCCAGTCCGCGCCGGGCAATGAATTCAAAGAGCATGGCATCGACTCCACCCCGCCCACGGAAACCTTCTTCCAGAGTGACGATACCCGCGTAAGATGAGAGCAGCTTCTGAAGCTGATCAGCGGCAAAGTTGGAAATATCGAACAGATCGACAACGCCGACCGAATGTCCCTCAGCGCTGAGGCTTTCAGCCACTTTGAGGGCGGTATGCAGCATGTAGCCTGTCGCCACCAAGCAGACGCCGTCTCCGCTACGATGGACATGAAAACCGGTATCCAAGTCAGGGCTGCCGTTTTCATAGAGCACGGGTAACACTTGAGCATCAAAGCGCAGGTATTTGGGGCCGCTAGTGTTTACGCAACGATCAAAAAGAGCAGCGGCGCTGACATGATCGGCGGGCGATAATACCCTGAAATTAGGGAGCGCGCGCATCAAGGTAAGGTCTTCGTAACACTGATGGGTTGGTCCGGACACGACATAACTATAGCCGGCTCCCACACCGATTAAATTGACGTTCATCGGTCGCACTTCAGAGAGCAGAGCCAGGCTGACCCGAATTTGCTCATAGCAGCGCATGGTAATAAAAGGGGCAATAGCGTAAGCAAAGACGGTATAGCCTTCTAAGGCTAAGCCGGCTGAAACGTTGATCAGATTTTGCTCGGCAATTCCGACATTGACGAAACGTTCTGGAAAATCGGCACGGATTTTGTCGAGAACAGGAGAGCCAAAATCAGCACTGGTAAAAAAAATTTTCCGGTCGTCCTTCATTGCTCCCCAGATACGGTCGAGCAATACGTCACGCATAGCAAGAGGTTTGATGGTCATGGGTGTTGCTCCAGCAGGCTGTCGACCAGCTCCGGTTTGGGGTTCATGATGTGCGAAAGCGGAGCATTTTCCAGGCCCGGTACGCCGTGCCCTTTTAAAGTTCGGGCGATCAATGCTTTAGGCTTTCCTGCATGATTTGCTTTCATTTGTAACAGCGCTGCCTGTACGGACAGGACATCATGTCCGTCGACTTCCATGCAATCCCAGCCAAAGGCTGACAAACGTGCCGAGAGTGAGCCGTGGCTAACAATATCATCGGTGTAGCCGAGCATGCTAATTCGGTTGTCGTCGACGATCAGATGTAGATTATCGAGTCCATGTTGCGACGCAAACATGATGGCTTCCCAGTTCGCACCTTCGTGCAATTCGCCGTCGCCGGATACGACGAACACGCTTCGGTCCAAGCCTTTGCGTTTTAATCCCAAAGCCATACCTGTGGCAACACCCAAGCCGTGACCCAGCGAGCCGTTGACGGTTTCGTAACCCGGAATCACCGGATCCGGTATCCCACCAAGAAAACTGCCGGTTTGACAAACCCGTTGCAGTTCCTCAATAGGGAAATAGCCCAGATCAGCCAAAATTGGGTACATACAGATCGAACCATGGCCTTTGCTGATAACACAGCGATCACGGTGTTCGGCCAGTGGCTGGGCCGGATCAAAACGCAGGACGCCACCATAATAAAGAGCTACAAAAATTTCAATCGAAGAAAGCGATGAGGCCACACGGGTTTCCGGGGCTCGGCGATGTACGGCTAGTGTTTCTCTCCATACCCAATGGGCTTTTTCGCTTAGATCAATAGATTTAATATTCATGAACGGGTCTCCGAGTTCAGCGCATTGTCGATATACCACCGATAAGTGTCTTTGAGGCCTTCTTCAAAATCCACAGAAGGTTGCCAACCAAAAGCGCGAAGTCGACTGCTATCCAGTAGTTTTCTCGGGGCGCCGTCCGGCTTACTGGTATCCCATTCAATGGCTCCGGAATAACCAATTACGCCGGCAATAGCTTCCGCCAGTTCACGAATGGAAAAATCCCTACCGGTTCCGAGATTTAGGGGCAATGTAAGTTGGCTGGTGTTCTCGGCAAGCAAGGCAATGCAAGCATTGGCAATATCGTCGGTATGAATAAACTCACGACGCGGTGTACCGCTTCCCCAGAGTGTTATGCTTTGAGCACCATTTTGATGAGCCTCATGGAAGCGCCGGATCAATGACGAGAGGACGTGTCCTGATTTTGGGTCAAAGTTATCGTTAGGTCCGAAAGCACTATTAGGGATAACCGGAATGAAGCGTTGTTCGCCATATTGCTGGTTGTAGGCAAGGCACATTTGCATGCCGGCCAGTTTTGAAACCGCGTAAGCAAGGCTGGTCGGCTCAGGATGTCCGGATAGCAATGCAGTCTCAGCCATAGGCTGGGGGCATTCACGTGGGTACATACAGGAGGAGGCAAACAAAATCAGTTTGCGCGTAGCCGATTGATGTGCGGCTTTGAGTACGTTTAATTGAATCGCCAGATTGGCGTTCATGAAATCGGCTGGATAGGTTTGGTTCTCGACAATGCCTCCAACTCTGCCGGCAGCCAAAACTACATAGTGTGGTGAGTGCTCGTCAAAAAAACGGTCCACTGCTACAGCATCAGTCAGTTCCAGCTCAGTATGGCCGGCCAATAGTAAGTTGTCATAGCCTTTGCTTCGCAAGCATCGAACAACTGCAGAGCCGATTAATCCGGTGTGTCCGGCGACAAAAATTTTATCTGTTTTATTCATCAATCACAGGCCGTTGGGTTGATAAAGCACGACACGGCTGCCGGAATCATCAAAATTAAAAGATACATGCACCAAGCCTTTAAGAGCTTCTCGAATTGCGGCATGTTTTTCGGGTTTTGCGAAAAGCAGCATAAAACCGCCACCGCCCGCGCCAAGAATTTTACCGCCGATTGCACCGTTAAGCATGGCTTGATCGTAAATTTGGTCGATTTCCGGGGTTGAAACTCGATCTGAAAGACTACGTTTGTACTTCCAGCTTAGATCGAGCAATTTGCCAAATTCGTCAATACTGACATGGGGATTGGTAAGAATAGCGATTCCTTCATCAACCATTTCTCTCATACGATCGCTGCGAGACAGGAGTCGAGTAGTCCCCAGAAGCGATAGTGCATGTGTTTTCACGCAGCTTGCGGAGTGAAAATGCAGGCTTTCCGACATCGCGTCGAGTCATTGCGAGAATGATGTTGGATACCCCTTGCTGGGTATCCAACAAA
>CANNKG010000132.1 GCA_947505105.1 Methylococcaceae bacterium
AAAAAGGCGTGAAGATGAGTAAAATGGCATTTAAAGCTATTAGCCATAGGATAGAAAGAGACGCATCCCTACCGAAATACTACATGACTATCCAGCCTCAAATTTAAACAGAATTAATGGAGGTTATTTTTTGCGAGTTACCTTAAGCGCCGAACAGATTCCGGTTAACTATTTCAGCATAGTGATCGCCGCTAACGAGATTTACCGATCCAGGTAGCGTTAAAATAGGTATGCGACTGCTGTTGCCGGTGTGTTTAATTCCCAAAGAGAAGCTTAGTGTAACCTTCTGCATTATTGCCAGTGCAACGACGTGCTTTGGTATCGCAGGATACGCCATTGCTCAACCCAAATGAACTGCCGTCCCATTTATCTGCACCACCGACCGAATGAATTAGCGCCATTAAGTGTTTCTCAGCTTTTTCGCCAAGATATTCTTTGCTGAACGCGACTGACATGCCCTGATCATCAGCGCAAAAATTACCTTTACGGTCGCAAATGATGCCTTGGTCGGGTGAGAATAACACCTCATTGCTTGATTTATCAGCAGGAGCTGCTTCCGGAGCTGAAGCTTGATCTTGCCCAAACAGTACGCCATTTCCAACGGGGTCTGGTTTGTTATCGTATTTGCTAACAGTGCAGCTTTTTTGTTTAGTTTCGCAATGAACCCCATTACTCATAGTGAATGAAGTCGCATCGAAGGTATTGGGATCCCCAATTTGATCTTGCAGATTTTTTGCTGCTTTGTCACCTAAGAATTCTTTGGTAAAGGCTACGGAGATACCGTAACTATCAGCACAGAAACCTGACTTTTTGTCACACAAAACACCCTGATCTGGCGAATAGATGACATTTTTATCTTTGGCAGATACAGCAGTCGCGATAAGGAACAACGATAAAAACGTGATAGAACGATTCATAGAGTCTTCTCCGGTTAATATATAGGATGTAAGTATTTTCGTAGGATAATGGCTATTTCCAATCTAATTGTTGGCCCAAATGCTTACGCTTTTGGGTGTTTTTATAAGTTAAGACTAAAGTTGAATGTGACAAGCTAAACATCTGATAAACAATATGTTAACTTGTTAACAAGCCAGCAAAATAAAAGAAGCAAGACTAACCAAGATCGCATCGATAAATTCTAGTTCATAAATGAAAAAATGCTAATTTTTTCTATTAAAGAAAAGTTATTAGCAAGGGAAGAGTAATTGTAAGCTGGGTTTAATTTCTGCTAAGCATCCTTCAGCAGTCCCGGCATTAATCACGGCATGGCGATAGCCAACGTAATACAATGACCAGATGGCATAGCAGCGTGCAGGAATTTCATCAAGGTTCGCTTCGCTAAGATACGTGACAACCGGAGCGACTAAATCAAAGATTTGAGCGGTAATTTTAGCCTCATAATAATCGTTCCACATCCATCCATAGGCGGCACCAACGGAACGGATCGGTAAATAGGTGATATCCAACCGGTACAATTCGAGCAAATATCCACATACACGTTCGAAAACCGTATCACCGGTAACACTGGCACATAATTGAGCTTGTAAACGGATTTGTTCCGCATTGAGTTCAAGAATGATTTCCGCCAAAATATCGGTTTTGGATAAATTCAATCTGTAAATCTGCATCGGATTGAGCCCTATAGATCGGGCGATTTCACGCATACCGACTTTTTCATAGCCGTTAGCCATAAATAATGCCTTCGCTGAATCGAGTACTTGTCGACGGAGTGTTACATTCATGGAGTGTTAAGCAAATTGAAGAAAATGGCTTTTTACTATTAAAATTAGCCTAATTAAATCTTATTTCAAGATTTTATACTTTAAGTTATAGCTGCTACGACAATCTTTTTTAACCGATTAAAGCGCTGATCAAGCATTCAAGCGCACTACCAGCAAAAATCTTCAACCCTTAACGAGTTAACCAAATGATAAAAATACCAATTACATTGAAAGTTTTGACAAATTTTTTAATTTTATGGGTATTTTTTTCATGTTCAAGTTTTGCGGATATTCCAAACGCCAATCTGTCAAAACCTGTTGAGACGTCAACCCCTAGAGCCACTATCGAGAGTTTTCTAAATCTTACCGATCTTATCGGACGTCGCTACAATAGCTATAAAGAGAATCCCACGCCAGAAACACAGAAAGCCTTGATGGATGCATCAAGCAAAACCCTCGCCCTGTTGGATTTACGAGAAATGCCCGATGCGGCTCGACGCGAAAAAGGCATTGAAGCTTTCTTATTGATTTGGGAAGTCGTCGCGCGTCTGGACTTACCTGCGCTTAAAGATATTCCAGATCGAACACTCAAAACCGACGGAACTGAGCGATCAGAACCATTAAAGCGTTGGCGAATTCCCGGTTCAGAAATTACCCTCGCCCTTATTGATAATGGTGCGCAAACCGGTGAATACCTGTTGAGTGCCGACACCGTCAAACATGCGTCAGAATCCTATGAAAGCGTTGAACATTTACCTTATAAACAGCCGGTACCCATCAAAGACCTGTTCAAATCGGCACAAACGTTAACTGGTTGGATGATTTCACCCGCCTGGACTGAAAAATTCCCTCATTGGGCCACGGTGTCCATTATGGGCCAAGTCTCCTGGAAATGGCTCGCGCTCATTTTATGCTTTGGGGGCTCGTTCAAGCTTTTATTCATGCTATTTCTATTAAGCTACTCGCAAACTGAACCTCAGCGCATCCCCAAATTTCCTCGCTATCTAATCCTGCCGTTATGCAGTTTCGGTGTTGGCTTGGTTTTAAGCTATTTCTTGCATTATCAAATTAACGTAACAAGTACGGCTTCAACGATCTCAGATTATCTCATCGAAATCAATTACGGAATAGCCACCGTTTGGCTGGTCTGGGTCATTGCGGATTGGATCGCTGAAGCCGCTATCGAATCGCCTACAATTAATCCTGAGAGTTTAGATGCGCATCTTATTCGGCTCGCTGCCCGTTCAGTAGGCATTATTTCTTCATTGTTTCTAATATTTCGGGTGGCCAATCAGATTGGGATTCCCGTCTACGGATTGGTCGCCGGCGCGGGGGTTGGAGGACTTGCCGTCGCACTTGCGGCCAAAAACTCCCTCGAAAATTTTATGGGCGCGCTCAATCTCTTTGCCGACCGCCCAGTGCGTATTGGCGATCTTTGTCGTTTTGATGATGATCTAAGCGCAGGATGGCGCCCGGTTGGACGCGTGGAGTCAATTGGTATTCGGTCCACGCGGATCCGTCGCGCAGATCGTACCGTGATTACCATTCCCAATGCCGAATTAGCGCAACGCCATATTATCAACCTGAGCGCATGCGATACCATGTTATTTAATATCACGATTGGAATTCGTTATGAAACAACCGAGCAACAATTAACAACGCTTTTAGAAACCCTACGCAAACAATTACAGTCAAATCCTGACCTAGTTCAGAATCCGACTGATTTGCCACGGGTACGCTTTCTTGGATTTGGTGATTCATCATTACTGATCGGTATTCGCGCTTACCTGAATACCTCGGATTACAACGAATTTCTGGCGATTCAAGAAGAGCTTCTGTTAAACATCATGCGAATGGTAAAAAGCTCTGGCGCTGAGTTTGCTTTTCCGTCGCTCACCCTATACCACGCAGACACAGAGAATCACCCAAGTAACCTTAAACAACCCTTACCTCCAGTTTTTGTCAACCAATAAAACGGCTACCCTAAGTTGGACCACTCACTCAACAAGGATTAACCGTTCGGCCTGGCACCTAACTCAGACATCCCGTAGCAATTCGGTTTGCACTTCAAAAGTTTGATCAGTATCTGCTTTAACCCGAGTATAGGTGCCATCACTATGTAAAATCCAGGCCTGAGAATTATCTCTTAGGTAAGCATCAAGGTTTTCCAGGACTCGTTCCTGCAATTTTTTATGCTCGATTGGAAAACACACTTCTACGCGGCGGAACATATTGCGATCCATTAAATCGGCGCTAGAGGCATAAACTTCAGCGTTGCCGTCATTCGCAAACGCATATAAACGGGTATGCTCAAGAAAACGACCGATAATCGACCGCACCTCAATCCGATCAGAAACACCGGCTATGCCGGGTTTTAAACAACATATTCCCCGGACAATCAACTTAATGTCCACCCCGGCCTGGGACGCACGATACAAAGCCTTGATCACCTCTTCTTCGGTTAAGGCGTTGACTTTGATAATGATGCGCGCCGCTTTACCTTTGCTGGCGTGGTGCATTTCGCGTTCAATTTTACCGATAATACCCTTATGCAAGGTAAACGGCGATTGTAATAATTTATTGAGTTTACTGACCTGACCGAGACTGGTCAGCTGAATGAAGACCCGTCGCACATCCTCACCCAACTCTTTGTTGGCGGAGAACAAACCGTAATCGGTATAGAGCAAAGCCGTTTTAGGATGATAGTTTCCGGTGCCTAAGTGGACGTAATTGCAAAGCACTTTACCTTCACGCCGCAGCACCAGACACATCTTGGCATGGGTTTTATAGCCGACAACCCCATACACAACATGCACCGCAGCCTCTTGCAAACGCGAGGCCAGTTTGACATTAGCCCCCTCATCAAAACGCGCTCGCAATTCAATGACCACAGTCACTTCCTTGCCGGCTCTAGCGGCCTTAACCAAGGCATCGACTACCGGAGAATTGTGCCCGGTGCGATAGAGGGTTTGTTTGATGGCAATGACATCTGGGTCAGCGGCAGCCTGCCTTAAAAACTCAACCACCGGCGTAAATGATTCGAACGGATGATGCAGCAATAAATCCTGTTTACGAATCAGTTCAAACATATTCTTGCAACGTTGCAACTGGGCAGGGATACGAGGACTGAATAACGGAAATTTCAGATCAGGTCGATCAATCAAGCCATGAATTTCCTGCACCCGACTTAAATTTACCGGACCATTGACCAAAAATAAGCGATCCGGCGACAAACCAAAATGCATCATCAAAAATTCGACCGTTTCAGTCGGACAATTCGAATCAATTTCCAAGCGTACCTCGTCGCCGTAATTGCGCATCGCCAGTTCGCCTTCGACAGCGCTCAATAAATCATCAGTATTTTCTTCATCGACCACGAAATCACTGTTACGAGTAACGCGAAACTGGTAACAACCCTTGACGCGCATTCCTTGAAACATATCATTCACAAACGCATGGATAATCGAAGACAGAAACACGAAATTGTGTTCGCCATCATTGGCGCAACCTTTGGGTAAGGGCACAATACGCGGTAACGCTCGTGGAGCCTGAAGAACCGCTTGCCCACTATTACGTCCAAATGCATCTTTACCGGTCAGCGACACAATAAAGTTCAAACTTTTGTTCACAATGCGCGGAAACGGATGCGAAAAATCGAGCCCGACCGGGGTCAAAATGGGCATCACTTCCTGCTCAAAATAATTCGCCAACCATTCCCGCTGAGCGACAGTCCATTCATTACGTCTTAGAAAGCGAATGCGCTCGTCTTTAAGCTGCGGAATCAAAATTTCGTTGAGCACTCGATATTGCTCAGCGACCAGTTCATGGACTTTGATACTGATTTGTTCGAGTTGCTCTTGAAAAGTCAATCCATCGGCGCTGACATTGCGCGGAGTCAATTTTTGCATTTGCAAAATACTGGCGACGCGCACTTCGTAAAACTCATCCAGATTGGAACAGGAAATACATAAATAGTTGAGTCGCTCCAATAACGGTACGCGTTCGTCTTTTGCCTGAGCCAAAACGCGTAGATTAAATTCAAGGACGCTTAATTCTCGATTGAGATAATAACTTGGATGGTTTAAATCGATTGGAGCATTCATGATTCACCTGAAAGCTTTAAGAAGAATTAGGACAATGATACTAGCGTTAACATAATTGCAAACGCAACTGATCGCTTATTTGGGACGACGCGCACCGACAAAATGCCGTTTCCAATAGGGTTGTTTCAAACTGGAAATATGTACTTTACCGGAATGATGACTCGGCGCATGAATAAATTTATCTTGATTGACGTAAAGCCCAACGTGCGAGTATGGCTTACCATTGGTATTAAAAAACAGCAAATCGCCCGAATGCAGAGTATTTTCAGGGACAGGTGCCAAAGCATTGGCCATTTCTCTGACCGTGCGCGGTAAATAAACACCGTGTTGCTCATAAACATGCTGAACAAAGCCGCTACAATCAAAGCCTTCTTTAGGAGAAGATTTTCCCCAGCGGTATGGCGCGCCCTCAAGGCTCAGGGCGTATTGCGTCACCTTAGGCAATCCCGGCGCAATCGAAGTGTCTCTCTCTGGCGTATCAGCACAACCCACTAGGACTGCTATCAAAAACAGCAGCCAAAATGGAAAGAATAGATGCTTCGAAATATGCAATTTAGATAACAATAACATTTCTCAATCAATTCGCTTTGATAAGATAACTAAGAATAAATACTGCATATTACTATAATTTTTAACTGCTTAGAAATTTTCCGCTTAACGAAATCGTTTTTGAATAGCGAATGTTTACGCACATTTCAGTTATAATGGGCCAAAATTTAATATAGGTTTCGGGATTGATACCGCTGCAATGTCATTGCTAAGGAATGAAAAATAACCTAACAAGAGATGTAGGGTGGATTAAGCGTAAGCACATCCACCGTCGGTCCTGCCTCAGCAAGGTGGATTAATTAAATTTCATGCCTAAGTAAAATAATCCTGGAATATTAACGCAACCGAGAAGATAGCTTCTCGGTCGAGCACAGGTAAGGCCAGTAAGCTTTAAAATCGAAGCTTCCCGGCCTTTTTTTTATGTCAAGCGGCTCAACATTTTGTGCGAACCTTACTGATCCATTAAATTTGAAAAAATCTTGATGAAATGTTATCCCGTGGCCACCCTCAGTTTTTTGAAAATTACTGCGCAAACCATTCCATTTTTATCAATTTATATAGGCTATACAGGACACTTCTATTAAACATGGCACTCTTCACAAAATTATTTTGGATAATATTACTACTCGGCATTGCTATTAATTCTTTTGCTAAAGAAAACAAACTGTTGGTGCTGAATTATCATGACATCGTTGAAACTGAGAGTGCCGCGTCCCTGGACAACATGGATGTCAGCATTGATCATTTTGAAGCACAGCTAGCGTGGTTGAAGGCAAATCAATTTAAGATTATCAGTGTTCAGGATCTTATCGACGCGAAAGAAGGCAAACGCCCACTCCCCCCCAAAGCTATTCTATTGACTTTTGACGACGGCTATCAGAGTTTTTATACTCGGGTTTTTCCGATTTTAAAAATACAACATATCCCGGCGACCGTCGCATTAGTAGGTTCGTGGATGCCGCCTTACGACTCAAAAGACAAACCCGGTAAACCTTTGCTGACCTGGGAACAAGTCCGAGAAATTTCAGACAGCGGCTTGGTTGAAATCGCCTCACATAGTTTTGATTTGCATCACGGAATTCAAGGTAATCCTCAAGGAAGTAGTCAAGCCGCTGCGGTAACACGTTTATACGATACGAAACTTGAGCAGTATGAAACCGATAGCCAATACCGTGAACGGATCCGCACCACCTTACTGAAAAGTGCAGAAAGCATCTTTCAACATGTCGGGAGCCGCCCACGTGTGATGGTCTGGCCGTATGGAGAATATAACGAAATTACCCTTGAAGCAGCTCGTGAAGCCGGTATGCCAATTACCATGGGATTGGTCGATGGCAATAATAATTTATCCGACTTAAGCGCAATGCACCGGCTGATTTTGGTTGAAAATCCCAAAATAGATGCCTTTGCAAAAATAGTCACCAGCCTGAGAGCCAATCAGCCCTTACGAGTGGCTCACGTCGACCTTGATTACATCTACGACCCAGACCCGGTGCAGACCGAACACAACCTATTACTGCTGTTGAAACGCATTGAAGCAATGCATATCAATACGGTATTTCTGCAAGCCTATGCCGACCCGGACGGTGACGGCAACGCTGACGCCCTCTATTTTCCTAATCGCCACCTGCCGGTCAGACGGGATTTATTTAGTCGCGCAGCTTGGCAATTAAAAATGGTCTCCCGCGTGAAAGTCTATGCCTGGATGCCGATCATGGCTTATAAAGGATCGATACCGGAGTCTTGGTATGTCAAGGAGTGGAAAGACGGCAAAGCCCAAAACGCCAGCCACATCTACACCCGGCTTTCGCCCTTTAATGCAGAGGCGCGGCAATGGGTAGCGGACCTCTACGAAGATCTGGCTAAATACTGTAATTTCGACGGCCTGCTCTTTCATGATGACGGCATTCTCTCCGACTTTGAAGACGCCTCCCCTGAAGCGCTTAATTACACCCATCAAGTGTGGGGCTTACCCGACAGCTTCGAACAACTGCATGAGAACGCCTCCATGCGCATGCAATGGGCGCAACATAAAACCGAACTCATCAATCGATTTACCGACGAACTGCGCGACCGCGTGCGCATTTATCGCCCCGGCATCAAAACCGCCCGTAATATTTACGCGCTGCCCATTCTGAAACCTTTTAGTGAAGAATGGTTCGCCCAATCCTTACCCTCATTTATCGCACATTACGATTATGTCGCGGTTGAAGCAATGCCCCTGATGGAAGAAGCCGAGCAACCTGATGCCTGGCTCACAGAACTGGTCAACGCCGTCAACCAACACCCCCAAGGCTTGCAAAAAACCTTGTTTGAATTACAAACCGTCAACTGGAAAAATCAGCAAAAAATTGCCATGCCGATGTTTATTGACCAAGTAGAGCGTCTGAAAAAATTAGGCGTGCAACATATTGGCTATTATCCGGATAACGTCTATGAAAATCAGCCAGTTGCCAGCGATATCGCCCAACATTTTTCCCTACCGGTCCTTCCTTAAATAGCCATGCCTCAAACTCTTTCTGAATTAATGGCGATGCTGCAACACTTCTCGCAACGGGTGATCCCACTCTGGACCAATGTAGATAATATTATTGAGGACTTTATCTATTACTACCCACTCCTGATGGCTTACATCTGGATGTTTGGCGCAATCATCTTCTATTTTCGATTTGAGTGGCGCCAACATGGCAATGAGGAGCACTTGCCCGAATTAACTGAATATCCACCAGTTTCGGTATTAATCCCCTGCTATAACGAGGCGGACAATATTCGTGAAACGATTGAGGTATTGACCCGGCAAAAATATCCGAATTTTGAAATTATTGCGATCAATGACGGCAGCAAGGACAACACTCTTGAAATACTGACCGAGCTTGCCACGCGCACCCCACAATTGCGGGTCGTTAATCTGCATACCAACCAAGGCAAGGCGGTGGGACTCCACACCGCAGCAATTCTCGCCAAAAGCGAAATCCTGGTCTGTATCGATGGCGATGCGCTTTTAGCTCCCGAAGCCATCGCGTGGATGGCCCGGCATTTTATTCATAACTCCGCAGTAGGCGCGATCACCGGCAATCCGCGCATTCGCAATCGCTCCACGCTGTTAGGCAAAATTCAGGTGGGCGAATTTTCGGCAATCGTCGGCATGATCAAACGCGCGCAAAGAACCTACGGGCAGATCTTTACAGTCTCAGGCGTGATTGCAGCCTTTCGCAAATCGGCCTTGCATGATGTCGGCTATTGGAGCAACGACATGATCACCGAAGACATCGACATCAGTTGGAAATTACAACTGGGCGGCTGGACGATTTTATTCGAACCCAATGCCCTATGCTGGGTACTGATGCCCGAAACCCTCTCCGGTCTATGGCAACAACGACGGCGTTGGGCGCAAGGCGGCACCGAAGTACTCATGCGTTACTTTAACGCCTTATTTCGCTGGTCCTCACGCGGCATGTGGATTTTATATGCTGAATGCTTGATTAGCATTACCTGGGCGTTTTTGATTTTAGCGCATCTCATTTTCGCCCCGTTCGAACTGCTCACCGAATCGACCCGGCAATCGTTGCATGACCTAAGTCCCAGCTGGACCAGCATGTTACTCAGCATTACCTGTCTCGTGCAATTTGGCGTCAGTCTGGCCATTGATTCGCAATACGAAGCACGCACTGGCGGCATCGCAAAATATTACTATTGGATGGTCTGGTACCCCGTTATTTACTGGATGATCAACGTCGGCACCACGATTGCGGGTTCGATTCGGGCATTGAAAAAAAAACGTGGTCAACGTGCGCTGTGGGTCACACTGGATCGAGGCTTACGCAAATGAAAGAATATATTATCAACCTGCCCCACTTACAAAGCTTTAAAAACCGGCTCGGTTCGCTGGCGGTCTGGAGTATTTGCTGGTTGATGTGGATTTATTTATTAGTCCCTTTACTCACCTTAAGCGCATGGCTATTAGGCGAGAAGAAGCTCAGCGACGAAATGCTCTGGTTTGGCGGCTATAAAAGTTTATTGGAACTCTTGCAAATCTACGGAATTGCCTTATTTATCCTTGCGATTATCTGGCTGGCCTGGGTTGGCTATTGCTCATTCCATAAACCCCAATTACTCCCCAAACATCACAAAGTCGTCACCGATCAAGAACTGTGCGCCGCCTATCATGTCGATATCGCCGAACTCCCTCAATGCCGCGACGCAAGTCTGATTACGGTTTACTTTGACGATCTCGGTAAGATTATTCATCTCGAGCCGGATATAACGCTTCCTCACCAATGATGACTACTGATGAACGAGCCGTTCCCTTCACTCTAGTAGAGCTATAGGTGTTATGGCGGTTTGTTAAAGCGTCCCCCCTACGCAGGCTTATATATAATCAACACGAACGATACGCTTTATAGATTAGAACAAGGGTAAAAATATGCCGAATTATCGGCGAGCATCTATTCCCGGCGGCACTTGGTTTTTCACCGTGAATTTGCTTCAACGACATGGCAACGATTTGCTGGTGCGCGAAATCGATTTGTTACGCGCTAGCGTGCGGCATGTTAAATGACGCTATCGCCTGGGTTGTGTTACCGGAACTTCTGCATTGCGTATTGACATTGCCCCCAGGCGACAGCGATTTCAGCTTAGGCTGGCGTTTGATAAAAAGTAAATTTTCACGAGCCTTGCCTAATACTGAATGACGTTCGAAAATTCGTCGTGAAGCTGGTGAACGCGGGATAATGGCAACGGCATTATTGGGAACATTTCATCCGCGATGAGTCTGACTTCATACGTCATATAGACTATATCCATATGAATTAGCTAAAACATGCTTGGGTGAAACGAGTATCGGATTGGCCTTACTCTACATTCCATCGATATGTTGAAAAAGGAATTTATACTGAAGATTGGTGCGGTGATCTAAATGATAAAGTTAGGGAGGATTGATATCTTACATACGTCTGATTACGCTGCGCTAATCGGACCTACGCGGGCTGCCATCTGTTTCAAATTTTCTTAGCCAATTTTTCCATTTTATTACGATCATCCAATATAACATGCTTTAGCTCAAACAGGATTCAGGTCATTTTTACTTGGAGGGTTAGCTATTCGCCATCATCTGCTATAATTTCCATTTTAATTTTTCATTGCATTATATAGAGGTTTAGTATGACTAATAAAGCAATACTCAACTGGGAGCGGTGCAATTGGCTTTTAAACTGGAACTTTGCAAGCGCTTGAGAGTAGTTGATGATGGAGTTGCTGAAAAAAAATTCAAATCTTGCCTTTTGAGTACCGGATGGAATCAAGAAGCTACGAGAGTTGATTTTTTACCTTGGCAATAAAAGAGGGGAAATTGGTTCCGTAGAGATTAAAAAATAATCGAGCAAGCGAGTGATATCTTCCAAAGAAGTATTGTGCATCTTTATATTTGCCATTGTGGTATCGCTTACGCATGCATCTGACTCCTCCATCGAGTTCACCGAGCAAGAAAATTCTTATCTTCAGAATGCCATGCCAATCAAGATGTGTGTTGATCCTGAGTGGATTCCGTTTGAGCGTATTAACGATCAGGGCCAACACGAGGGCATCGCTGCCGATCTGGTCCAATTGGTAGCACAGCGGGTTGGCCTGAAAATAGAGCTCTATCCTGTTAAAACTTGGGATGAAAGTTTGGCAGCTTCTAAAAGCAAGCGCTGTCAAATCATAAGTTTTATCAATCAGACGCCTGATCGTGACGAGTGGCTGATCTATACCGAGCCGACTTTTTACGATCCCAATATCATTGTTACCCGAGAAGAACATTTGTTCGTTGCAGATTTAAGAGCTCTTCAGGGGGAAAGCGTCGCGATACCACGCGGCACCATGATAGAAGAATTTATCCATCGCGATTACCCCAACTTGAAAGTTATTCTCACCGAAAGCGAGCAAGCAGCCAGCTTAATGGTTTCGGAACGCAAGGCTGACCTCATGATTCGCTCTTTGATAGTCGCGGCCTATACAATCAAAAAAGAAGGACTTTTCAACCTCAAGATTGCCGGTCAGGTTTCTGAATACACTAACAAACTGCGTATCGGTGTGCTAAAAGATGAACAAATCCTGCGCGACATCCTCAACAAAGGGGTAAAAACGATCACTCCACAGGAGCGCGAAGCTATATCAAACAAGCATGTGGTGGTTATTGCGCAAAAAGGGATCGACTATAGTCTGGTCTGGAAAATTCTCGCCGTTCTGGCTTTAGTGTTGCTGGTATCGGCGTATTGGATACGGAAGCTCAATGTGCTAAACAAGGAATTGGAACGACTCTCCATCACCGATAAACTTACTGGCGTTTTTAATCGAGTAAAGCTCGACGATGTGCTGGAAACTGAACTCAAACGATCGGTTCGTTTTCGGCAACCCTTAAGCGTCATCATGTTGGACATAGATCATTTTAAGCAGGTAAATGACACGCATGGTCATCAGGCGGGTGATATGATTCTTAGCGAAATGGCCGGATTACTGCGAGCAAATACTCGTGAAACCGACATTCTCGGACGCTGGGGAGGTGAAGAATTTATGATCATCTGCCCGCAAACCGACATCAATGGCTCGAAGACTCTGGCAACAAATCTCTGTCGTATTATAGAACAGCATATCTTTCCAATTGTGCACCACAAAACTGCCAGCTTCGGGGTGACTGTCAACCAGCCTGGAGATCAGGCAGAAAACCTAGTGGCTCGGGCGGATGCAGGGCTATATGCCGCAAAACACGCAGGTCGTAATCAGGTAAAAATTTGGCCGTGCCATGACGATTAGCTTCAGCTTTTTGTCCTTGGCGGTATTACTTGCCTTGTTGATGAATGGTTCAGGTTTGCAGGCCCAAGAACAAACTGATACGGGCAGATTAGATAGAATTGTATTAGATGAAATGATCGTTTTCGGCGCTAATGAAGATCGTCAAACCCAGATCTTGACAACAGAGGACCTTCAGCAATTAGCTCCTGGCACAAGCCCTATAAGAGCACTGAACAAGCTTGCAGGCGTCAATTTTCAAGCGGCCGACCCCTATGGTGCCTATGAGTGGGGGGTGCGTATCTCAGTAAGAGGCTTCAATCAAGGTCAGCTGGGATTTACATTGGACGAAGTGCCTCTTGGTGATATGTTTTATTCCAGCCTCAATGGGCTATATATCAGTCGCGCACTTATCGACGAAAATCTCGGCTATGCCCAGATTTCTCAGGGTACTGGCTCACTTGATACTGCATCAACCAGTAATCTTGGCGGAACGATAAAGTTTTTTTCTACTAATCCAGCCGACAAAATGGCGGCAAGCGTAGCACAGACCTTGGGTAGCGATGCCGCGCAGCGAACTTTCGTTAAATTCGATAGTGGAATACTTAACAGTAAGGGTAAGTTTTATATTGCTGGAGCCCACCAGACCCAGGACTTATGGAAAGGTGATGGAGAACAGGGCTACGATCAAATCAATGTGAAGTTTGTGCAACCGATCAAGAACAGCACTCTCTCGTATCTGCTTTAAATTTTGCGGTAAAGATTATAACCACCGAAATAATTTGACTAAAAGCCTTAAAGCGTAGATTCTTCACGCACTTTGAAAACAAAAGACATACAGGCTGAAATAATCGCCATTGACCAACAAGCCGGCCAACTAAA
>CANNKG010000133.1 GCA_947505105.1 Methylococcaceae bacterium
AAGGATGTCGAGGAGGTGATGAAAAAACTTAACCATCGACCACGGAAAAGCCTTAACTATAAAACACCTCATTCAGTCTTTTTTGCAGAATCTTTGCCGAAGGCCGCATGACAACTAGGATTGCACTTCGGAGTTGAATCCGCCTTTTGATAAAGTCAGTTATGGTGTTTTGTTCGATATGATTTGGTCTGGTCTGGTCTGGTCTGGTCTGGTTAAACGTTCCGTCAGTTATTGACCTCTTTGGGGTTTAAAAAGTTTTACTGTTAACCGTTAATAATGGCTGAGCAGTTTAACGTATTAGTTTGATACACATCACAATAAACTAGTATTTAAAGGGTTGAAAAATATCAATTTTATATCATACTTTTTAGTAACTTGAATTTGATCTATATTTAGACAATTAGCAGAATAAATTCAAATGTTATTGAGTTTTTAGATAATTTATGAAACCGAATACTGAATTCGATACTTAAAGAATTTAGGCGTCGACGCTAATATTTCAATAGCCAATATCTACAATTTCATGTGTTTCTAAAGGAGGATGTATGAACATAGGCTCTCTCACAAGCAATGCGTTTAATATGATTACGGCTTCTCAACATAAGGCTGAGGGCGCTGCTGACAAAATTGCCACCTTCGCTGTGCAAAATCAGGAAGTCGGTAGCGAAAATTTTAACAGTACCAATTTAGATGCCCCTATTTTAAGTTTAAACGAGGCTGAGTTTCAAAATTCCGCAGCAGTTAAATTGTTGGATGCTGATCGGAAAATGGTTGGTTCTTTGTTAGACATTCGAGCATAGACTTAGTGACCATATTGCAGGAATAATTTCATCTAATACTAGGCTATGGGTGCTTGAATGAGCGTCCATAGCCTTTTGTGTTTTTACCAGTGCTCATTTTACGGTGTTTATCAGCAATATCTTTTAATAAAGGTTCGCTCCTCGGTTAGAAGATTTATTCCGAACGCCCGCGATAATCCCAACTAAAAATCCGAAAACATTGCCTGAAGGTTCATGGTTTATTCGAGACTTGCTCGCCATTCAGTTTTATAATATCGATGCGATATTATAAAATCAAGAATACTCGCTGACAATATAAGCATGCATACGAATGGAAAAAATTAAATAAATTCGTATACTTAAAAAATCTTAGTAATTGGAATTATTTTAAGCCTGTAAAGATTATATAGTTATTATATATCAATTGGTTATAAAATAAATTTATGGTTGATGAACTTTTCTGGACAAAAAACTGCAAACACGTTTAGACTTCTCGAATAAATATAGCCATAAAGGATTTGTTTAATCTTCGATATTTGCAACAGGAGCTTTTATGTTTGAACAATTAGTTAATGAAGTTCGTAATCGATTTAATCTGGGCGAAAAAGCATTGCCTTTGAGTCAAGAATTAGTCGTTGTAATTGATAATCCGAAAACTTATGGTTTCATTGGATTTATAGATCGCTTCAAAAATAATGGGCTTGGATATTTAATTGATTCCTGGTTAGTTAGCACTGCTCCACTTAGTATTAACCATGTTCAAATAACAGAGATTTTAGAGACTGAAGAACTTGAAACTCTATCGGTCAAAACCGGACTGGATAAAGGTACACTATTGCTTGCGCTGGCTTATCTATTACCGCATATGATTCGAAAGCTTGCTTTTGAGCCTACGGAGTTGAATGTTGAGCAATCAACACCGGTAACTGTCGTTATTGAAGAGCCTGTCAAGTCTGTTCACTGCTTAAACGAATCATTTCAAGAACTTATTCAGACCGTTGCTAATAGATTCAATATTGGCACCCAAGCATCGAGTCTGGTGCAAACGCTAGTTACTTCGATAAATCAAGAGGGTCAGGCGGCATTTGTCGGACGTTTCAAGCAGCGCGGACTGGAGCGATTGATTGATTCCTGGATAGGAAGTTCGGCGCCATTAACCATTAATCACGCGCAGCTCGAAGAAGTTTTGGGCGAAACAGGGGGATTGCTCACACGACTTCAGACTGAAGTTGGTTTGGATAAGGGAACTGCACTGTTGAGTCTGGCCTATTTATTGCCGAATTTGATCAAGCAATTGGCTGATGCTAATGAACCTGATTCAGTCGCGGTTTCGAAACCTAAACCAATCCCAAATGATATCCCTGTCTCGGAAATAACCCCCAACCAAACGGTGGTGAAGGCTGCAGCCCCGCAAGTTTTACTGGTATCGCCTTTGGTAGCATTGATCGAAGATATTGCTCAGCATTTTAATCTTGGGCAAAAGGCATCACTTTTGGTTCAAGTGCTTGTTGCTGTATCTACTAACTCGGATGTAGGTGGTTTTGAAGCATTAAAAACCCGTTTTATCGATAATGGGCTAGAGGAATTGGTGGATTCCTGGGTAAGTAACGCTCCGCCTTTAGCTATTAATCAAGTCCAAATTGAAGAAATATTTGGAGGGGATGGTGGACTGCTCGATATCATTGTCAATCGAGTAGGGATTGATAAAGGCTATGCCTTGATGGGCTTAGCTTATGCGTTACCTACAGTCTTCAATCAATTGGCTCAGCTTGACATAGGAAATGCTTCGCTGACCTCTGAAGTAAACACTTTAGCAGCGCAAGGAAAACAGTTATTAGGCGATGCTTACCATTCAGCCAGTTTTGCGGCAATCAATGCCGTGATTTCATCACCGGTAACAAATGGAGCGCCTGCTGAGGTGGCTGCAAGTCCTGCTCGTAAAACTACAATGCCTGAATCACCCATCGTTGAACAGATAAATTCGGAATCTCAAGCGAGTGGTGGAGTTACCAAATATTTACTCTGGTTAGCTGCGATCGGGACTGCTGTGGTGGTGTTTCAATCACTGTTAAAAGTACCTGATCAACCGGTGTCGAATGAGCCAGTCGAGCAAGTTGAAAACAAGAGCGTCGCGCCTGAAGTGGCTACGCCTGCGCCAGCTAAGCCGACCGAGCCTCAATTTGTTGCTAAGTCGCCAGAAACTGAGCAAGGCGCACCGACGTCAGAAGCGGCATTGGGCTTACCCAATGAACCGCCAAAATCAATAGCGCCGACACTTCCTCCAGAACAACCGGTGACGCCAGTCCCGCAAGCGGCTACAGTTTCAGTTGAGCCACCCAAACCAGTAGACTCGGCGCCTGTTCAACCAGCGCAAGTTACTCCGCCGGTGGTAGAGGCTGCGGCAGTGACTCCTGTTCCGGCACCGTCAAGTGAAGCGGCGGTTCCGGTTCCTGCAGCAACAGCTTCACCAGTCCTCAATGCTCCAAATGCCAAATTGTATTTTGATTTTGGAAAAAGTGATCTTTCAACCGCAGCCGAACAGCAATTAACGCCTGTTGTTGAGTATGTTAAGGCAAATCCTGAGGCAAAAATTTCGATTGTCGGGATTTACGATCCGCAAACCAAGAAAAGTAACAGCACTTATGCTGCAAAAAATCGCACCCAAAATATTCAGACCAAACTCCTGGCTGCGGGGGTGGCGAAAGAGCGTATTACAATTGAAGCCTTTCAGCCTAATCGAGAGGGAGCAAAAGAGGCGCGTCGTGTTGAAATCAAAGTCAGTCAGTAATGCTGATTTAAGGTGGATTTGATGATCGCGTAACAAGAAGTCTTGGAAAGCTTCTTATGCTGATAAAAAAGGAGCCAATTGGCTCCTTTTTTTGTTGTACTGGCGGCGTGAAACGTGCTTTAAGCTCTGATTTATCGCTTATGATAAGCTGTTAAGCTTTCTAACGAAATGGTGATGAATTTTTATGACTTTTGACGTTGACCAAAAAATAGTTCTTGCAAGTAATAATGCGGGCAAAATAGCCGAAATTCAGGCGATTTTGGCGCATTATCCGATCATTCCTCAAGCTCGATTTGCGATCGATGAGGTTGAAGAAACCGGTTCGACTTTTATCGAAAACGCTATCATAAAAGCTCGTCATGCCGCTCAAGCGAGTCGCTTGCCGGCACTGGCCGATGATTCGGGCTTGGTCGTCGATGTGCTCGATGGCGCGCCGGGTGTGATTTCAGCGCGTTATGCCGGCGTCGGAAGTAATGACCGGCAAAATCTCGATAAACTATTGCAAGCGCTTGAAGGAATCCCTGAGCAGCAGCGAACTGCGCGTTTTATTTGCGTGATCGTTTTGATGCGTCATGCTAATGATCCGTTCCCGTTGATCACTCAAGGAGTATGGGAAGGGCTGATTTTGGAGCAGGCGAGGGGTGAAAACGGTTTTGGTTACGATCCAGTCTTTTGGGTGCCCGAATTTCAGTGTGCTTCAGCTGAATTGAGCCCTGAGCTTAAAAATTCAGTCAGTCATCGCGGTCAAGCCTTACGGCAACTGGCCGAACTCGTTATGCAACAAGTCTCTATTTAAAAAACGTTCATGAATGAATATCTCATCCCTGCTGTGGTGGCTCGTCAATTTATGCCGAATCAGTCGCCTGCGCATCTTACCCTGTTGGGTAATGGTCTGATCAACGATACCTATCTGGTGGCGCATCAAAATTTTCAATGGGTCCTGCAGCGCATAAATCGACAAGTTTTCCCTGAGCCGCTCTTGTTACTCGACAATCTGCAACAACTTATCGACCATGCAGCATCAAAATCGGATACCCCGAATTTGCTGCAAATTCCTAAGCTATTCCATGCTCCAGATCGACAGTTTTGTGTGATTGATGCTGAAGGTAATTACTGGCGAGCTTTGGAATTTATTCCTAATAGTTATAGTAAAGAACAGTGCGAGCATTTGAAGGATGCGGAGCAAATCGGGCGCGCTTTAGGTTATTTCCATGCACTGTGTAGCGACCTGGAGCCGGACAGGCTGCATGATACCTTGCCGGGGTTTCATATTGCCCCGAATTATTATCAAGCTTATTTACAGGCGTTAAGTTCCGCTGAGAACATTCCCGGTGACGATGCTTATCGGTTTTGTGTTTCGTATATCGAACAGCGTGAATCTGTTATCAATGTTCTCGAAACTGCCAAGCACAGCGGCCAGTTAAAATTGCGCGTGATGCATGGTGATCCTAAAGTAAATAATTTCTTATTCGATCGGGAGCGTGAGTGTGTGATCAGTTTGATCGACCTGGATACTGTAAAACCGGGGTTAATTCATTATGATCTCGGCGACTGCCTTCGTTCGGCTTGTTTTGATAAAGAGGCCGCTGAAATGTTTAATGTGGAACTGTGTGAGGCTATTTTAAAAAGTTATTTGGCCGAGGCCGAACATTTTTTTGCCGACGCAGACTATGACTATTTGTATCCGGCTATTCAGTTAATTCCTTTAGAGCTTGGGATACGGTTTTTTTGTGACTATCTACTGGGAAATCGCTATTTTAAGGTGACGGAACCGTTACAAAATTTGCATCGTGCCGTGCAGCAGTTTCAGTTATGCAGCAGTATTGAGCGGCAAGGTAATTCACTTTCGCAAGTGATTCGTCGCTTGAGATAGCCAAAAAAACGAATGGTATCCATTAGATTTTCAGGATCTTTAGATGTTTTGGTGTAGCTTTGCCCATAAATTTCATCGTGCCGCTCTCATAAAACCAACGCCCTGCTTCTTTTTTAAACCGGCTCAATTCGTGGATTAGATAGAGTTCGTCGTGTTGTTCGTAAAACGCCTTAAACTCAACCGTGCCATTGTTATCAGTCACTTGCCCTTTGTGAGTGCCTACAATTTGTAAATATTTCCATACCAATGAATTTTCTGCGCTATTGAGTTCGGCTGGACGAGTAGCAGGTGCCCAAGTTTTTAGCAAATAAGCATCGTCATGTAATGCGAAAGCAGAGAAACGAGAACGCATTAATGCTTCGGCAGTTTCAGCAATTGCACCTTGGTGATATTTGCCGCAACAGGCTTCGTAGTTGATATTAGAGCCGCATATACATAATGATTGGATCATGACTTATTCTGTTTCGTAAAGTTAAAAATACTATTGAGCCTGAATGACGGTGGATAGTTCAAAATTTGAATATAATCTTTATGAATCATGAATTTGATTAAAAAAATGGTGATTTTGCGCTGATTTTTAGGCAGTCGTTGCCGAAAATCGGCCCTATAAAACAGGGGGGCTAAAGCCAGTGTAGCTGCGGCCTATACCCCCC
Source organism: Methylococcaceae bacterium (assembly GCA_947505105.1). Taxonomy (GTDB): domain Bacteria; phylum Pseudomonadota; class Gammaproteobacteria; order Methylococcales; family Methylomonadaceae; genus SXIZ01. Next base: position 6,094 of record CANNKG010000133.1, read on the forward strand.
TACGGTAAAAAAAAATGTCTTTTTTTACCGCTATTTTTGGACTAATTGTAAAAAGGTTTGGTAACATAAACCATCCTATTTAGGTAAAAGCTTGTAAAACAAAGATTATTTTTTTGTTAATACTTTAGTTAAACAAGTGCACCTAAGTTGTTATTAGGGTAGTTAAATTGAATCCTTACGAGGTGCTAATTTAACACTTGGATTTTATGTGAATGCCAATGAAGGGGTAGCCTTATTGCCAATGGCCTTGACGTAAAATAATGTAATAGCAGAAAAGATTTGCGAGCGTTAAAAAAAATTGTCGCGAGTTTTTTCCTTAATAGCTAGGAATTATATTATGAATTTGTTACTGACAAACACCGAGAAGTTTAAAGGTAGGATGCTGTACAGATTAATGTTTGGCGTCTTAATGACAGCTTCGGCTCCTTCTGTGGTCGAGGCAGGTACTGTTTTAGATGATATTAAACAACAAAATAAGTTAATTGTTTTAACCCGCTCTGCGCCAACGACCTACGTGGAAACCTCTCAAGGAACCCAAGGCTTTGAGTACGACTTGACGCAACGTTTGGCTGAAGCGCTCAATGTCGAAGTCGAATACAAAGTTTATGATACCGAACAGGAATTGCTTTCTGCAGTCGCTAACGGCGAAGGCCATATTGCGGCGGCGGGCTTGACGCGCACCGAACAGCGCGAAGAAGAGTACAATTTCGGTCCTACTTATCAAACCATCCGGCAGCAAGTCGTTTGCCGTCGTGATGCTTTTCTGCCTAAAAACGTCAATGATTTAAAGAAAGTTAATTTGTTGATTGTGGCCGGTAGCAGCTACGAAGAACGTCTCGAAGAATTACAAGCTCGTTTTCCAGGTTTGACTTGGGATGTGAGTGAAGAACTTGCGACTGAGCAAGTCTTACAAAAAATTTCCGAAGGTTATTCCGATTGTACGATTGCCGATTCAAACATTGTCAAAATTAACCAACGTAATTACCCAAAATTGCAGGTCGCCTTTTCTCTGAATAAGGATCAGGAACTTGCTTGGGTGCTGCCGCAAACCGATGAAAAGCTTGAAAACTTTGTTGATAACTGGTTTGTTGCGTTAACCGAAAATGCTGAGCTGGATGAAATTAATGATCGCTATTACGGCTCATTAAAGCAAATCGAGCACGTTAAGCAGATTGAGAAACCTGAATTCGAAAGTCAGGAAAAGCATTCAAATACTTTAGCAAAAGTCGGTTTTGACGCATTATTCCAAAAACGGTTGTCAAATTACCGCGGGCATTTTGAAGCCGCCGCTGACAAGTATGACTTACCGTGGGAATTGTTAGCTGCGCAAGCGTTTCAGGAGTCGGGATTGAATCCTAAAGCGGTGAGCCCTCAAGGCGTCAAGGGTATGATGATGCTAACTAAAGAAACCGCTAGAACCTTGAACGTTGCGGATCGAACCAATCCTCAGCAAAGTATCGAGGGTGCGGCGCGTTACATGAGTAATTTATTGAATCAATTGTCGCCGGATATTCCTAAGACCGAGCGACCGTTTTTTGCCTTGGCTGCTTACAACGTCGGTATTGGGCATTTGCATGATGCGCGTGAATTGGCCAAGAAACTTGGCAAAAATCCGAATATCTGGAGTGAGTTGAAGGAAGTGCTGCCGTTACTCTCGGAGCGCAAGTATGCTAAATCATTGAAATTCGGTTTAATTAATAATCCGGTGGTTCATTACGTTGAGCGCGTATTTACTTACAGCAAAGCGATTGAGCGTTTTATTACCGGCAAGCGTTCGTAATTTATCCACTCCTTCTCCACAAGGAAAAAATTGCGATTTTTTTTTAACTCAGTGTATTTAAATTGCAAAAGCTTGTGTTGATACTCATCCCCCCATCGGGGTGAGTGCCGGGGTGAGAAGTTAAAAAGCCCTCCAGATACGCAAAGTCAAATAATCCAGAGCCGGTCGCCCACTCACATCGAACTCATGCTGCCATTTTAGCGTGAAGATCAATTCGTTGTTAAAGGCTTCCGGCGCATACATTAGCGCCGGGCCAATCGTTGATGCCCCGGCGCGTTCCGTCACCAAAACAGCTTGAGGCGCATGGTCAGCTGTGGCCTGAGCATAATAAGAACCCACTACGCCTAATCCCACTTCCTTATTCACATAATGTCCCAGTAAATAATCGATATGCACCACATCCCCGGAATGATAATCGTTCGCCGGATTTTTCAGATTATTCATATAGCCCAGATTAACCGAAATCTCGTTATCCGCCGGCAAATACCAGGTCACGGCAACATTATGATCAAAGGTCCAAAAATTCAGGCCGGTATTTAAGGTATCTTTTTGATAAAAACCGGTCGGCGCCAAAATGCCCTCGAACGCGATCACATAAACGGATTCGGTTTTCCAGGTAATTGCGGCGGGCATCAGATAAATGTCGGTTAAGCCAACGCGGCTGGTTTTGAGATCATCACCTTCATAGCCGACCGCCAATAGTCCCGGATAAATGCCGACATTGAAATGACCGCCCAATATTTCATAGCCGGTCGCATGAATAATCCCCGGAATTTCGACCAGCGATTGCACTTGGCCGCTGTGATCCTGATAGACTGAAAAGAAATTATTCAGGTAAGTGCCGGTTTCGGGAATCACCGCCATCGAAAAGTCGCCGTAAAAGCCGGGCAAATAATTGACGTAGCCGCCTTCGAAGGCCGCTAAACGGCATGAAACTAAAATCAACAAGATACTGACTCTGGCTCGACTAGCCATCGCAGCCCAAATCGGCGATTTCCGCCAACAATTGTTTCGGCTCCAAGGGTTTGCGCAACACCCGTCGCGCCGGTAAGACCGAACTTAAATCGGCGATTTCGCCGGTGACAATTAACACCGGAAAGTCATGTCCGTAATAACTGACCAAAGTGTCGATGACTTCAACGGCAGTGACTTGGTCGGCCAGACGGTAATCCGATACCAGCACATCTGGCTGACGCTCCAACGCGGGCAACTGCGCTTGTAATTCCGCCAGTGAACTGAAGGCTTCATAGAGTGCGCCGTTGTTATACAAAAGGGTCGTTATTGCATTTTTTACCAGCGCATCATTTTCCATGACCCACACATAAAGCCCCTTTAAGCAACAATCGTCGACATTTAAGACCGGCAATTGCTCGACGACCGATAGCTCGCCTTTTGGCAAATGTAAACTAAAGCGCGTGCCGTCGCCCGGAATCGATTTAAATTTATACGCGTGATCCGGCAATAACTTCAAGGTTGAATTCACGATCGACAAGCCCAGCCCGACGCCTTTTTCCCGATTGCGTTCAGGATTATTCAATTGGTACAAAGGCTTAAAAACATTGCCTTGTTCCTCAAGAGGAATGCCGATACCGTTATCCAGCACATCGATACGCACTAAGTTCTGATGGCTCACCATCGCAAGCACTACCCAGGGCCCCGATTTTTTGGCGTGATCAGCGTATTTAATCCCATTGGAAACCAAATTCGATAAAATCCGTTTTAAATGCTGCCGGTCGCTGTAGACAATGACACGATGAGAGCGGCGTTTGGACTGGTACAGTTTGACCATTAAGCGGGTCGCGAACGGCTGATAATCGGCCAGCACTTCTTCGGCCAGGCGGTTTAGATCGAAATGACTCGCGCGAATCGTGATCCTTCCCGATTCCAGGCCGGAAATATCCAACAGCGCATTGATTGTCACGCGCATTGCACTATTAGCGAAGATCGCATCTTTAAGATTTTTCTGCGCGCTTGTCAAATCCCCCTGCGTTAAGGCCAAGTCGCTGGCATCCAGAAACAGGCTGACCGGCTGCATCACATTGCGCACATCATGGGCGGCATCGGCGAGGAATTTGGACTTATCGCGATTTTGCTGCTGGGCCTGATCTTTCAAGATCATTAATTGATCGGCATTGCGTGCGATTTCCGAACGCGCCTGCCGCAGTTCCTGCTCGCGCAAAAAATTGGTACGCGCTGAACGCTCAAAACCCAGTGTAACCACGCAGCCGACCAATGAAAACACGATTAAAGAACTCAAAATGCTCGGATAGCCCTTGGCTTGCTGCTCAGACAGAAAACTGCAGTAGGCCGTCGCCATGACTAGCAAGGTAATGGTAACTATCGTCAGCATTGTCCGCACCCGAAATAAACCTATAAATACTAATACTGTTAACAGCATACCATCGTAGTAGTAAAGGTAATAATATTGCACATCGGCGTAATAGGCACACAGTAAGTTTCTAAAAAAACACAGCGTAACTGCCGCAATACAGCAACCGCTCGCAAAATGCTCATGCGTTTTTGCTCGAGGTAAAAAAACCAAGGCCGCCGCGGTCAATTCAAAAAACAGACTGATAAAGCGCCACAGCATGGTGATTTGGGCGCGTCTATCAAATTGAGCGCGGGCGATAACATCATAAGCGTCATAAATGCAATAAACAATGATCAGTATGGCCCCAAGAATGGCGGCAAACCGACGCTGCACAACGAAGCGTTCACAATAATCGCGTAAAAATTCGCGCTCAAGCTCCGGCGTAAACGTTTGGGGAAATAGGCTATCGCTAAATGTAGACATCAAAACCTCGGTTAAATATCGTCATCGACGAAAGGCAATAGGATTGGAGCGGGCGGTTGAGGAATCACAATACCTTGACGCGCGACGGAGCTTGGCAATTGATTACGACTGGCTACACCAAAGCGTTTTAATAACATGGACACGTATTCACTCACCGTATACGGTGATAACTGCAAGCGTCGAGCAATCACTTTATTACTTTGTCCCTGGAGCAAATAAAACAACACTTCCGCTAAGCGACCCTTAATGCCCAGGTCGTCCAGTTGGACCGGAATAGCCGGTTCAGTGGCAGAGCCTAGCCACGGTAAAAAAATCCGGCCCTGCAAAACGCTTTCAAAGGCCTCCCGCAATAAGCCCTCCTGATCCATCGCTTTCGGAATATAACCGAATGCCCCCGCAGACATACATTGCAGCACCGATGCCTGATCCAGATAACCGTTCGACTCACCCGACAAGATCACCGCGCGGGTTTTAAGCTCCCGCTCGCGGATAAAATCAAGCACGTCCAGACCGTTTTTGCCGGTCGCATCGTTTAAGTTGAAATCCAGAAATGCAAAATCAATCGCTTCTCCACTCAAGATCTCCAGCGCTTGCGTAAAGCATGCTGCTTCATGCACCACCGACCTCGGTATCGATTGCACAATCAGCACCTTAAAAGCCTCGCGTTGCATGCCTTGGTCTTCAAGTAATAGAATTTGCGGGGCGTTCATAATATTTCCTGAAAATAATCTCTAAAAACATAAGATAACCCTTATGTTGGGTTGCTGATGGGTAAGGTCGAAAAGCCTGGATGGAGTTTGCGGAATCCGGGATTTAACATCACCGCCGTTCCCCGATTTCATCCAGGCTACGGTTTGGTCTTGCGCAGATTACCAAATTTTAGGTGAAAATTTGCCATCATTGCGAATCAAGACCGTATCGCCACTTTGCGCCAACACATACAATCCCTTCCGATAAGCAAAACGCGCTACTTCATCAGACATCACAATGGCTGCTACCGCCCCCATCAGCCGTACCTCACGATATTTAGGCAACAAACGTTTAATCTTACCCAAGCGCTCCAAATGATCTTCAACATCCTCCCGAGTCAAATGACTTTTGCATTCCACCGCAATGGCTTCCTGTTCATTCACCACCAAAAGATCAATTTCAGCAGCATCGCCATCGCGTTCAACAAAAATATTAGGATGCACTTCATGTACATCAATACCTCGCTCACGAAAGATACGCACAACCGCAGGACGCACCATTTCCTGAACAAAATCACCTAAGCGATTACCCAAATCGCCAATTTTCTTGCTGACTTCCTTTAATAAACGGTCGGTCTCTTGGAATTTGCGATCAGTTTCTTGAAATTTTAAGTCTGTTTTCTGAAATTTTCGGTCAGTTTCCAGAAACTTCAGGTCAGTTTCCTGAAACTTCCGGTCGGTTTCCAGAAATTTCCGGTCAGTTTCCTGAAATAATTTCCAAATATCCTCTAAGGTTGGTTGAGCTAAGCTCATGGTGATCCCCCAAATAATTTCATTTTTGTCATTCTAGCATATACTAAAATCAGCTAGTAGCGTAGGGTCCGCTGTGCGTACCATAATCGATACAATAAATCACTAATATTATTCGTAAATCAATGGTACGCGCAGCGTACCCTACTTTTGGAAACTGCTGTCTGATTATCGTCGCGCAGTTATTCCCGGAAGCCCGGTAGATTGGGCTTCAATGCCTTGAACTTCCTTGCCTCAGCCCCTCCCCACAGCCGAAAATCCCGAAGAGGCTTTTTTTGATATTATTCGCAGCCTAAATTTTATTCAACCTATAGGTGTCCGGCAAACTAGTCAGATCAAATCCAGGGTCTGGCGTCACCGCTGTTCCCGGATTTTATCCAGGCTGCATTGCTATGGGTTCATACAACCTTAGCCATCGCCGCCATATCAAATTTAAAGCAGCAAGTCAATCCCTTCATTGGGGGAATAGATTATCGGCAACGATCATGATATCGTCGATGTTAGTCAGGTAGACGGTAGGCGCTTTAGTGCTTACCGATACGGAACAGTGGCGCAGCATTTTAACCACTCACTACGTTTCTCCCAATTCAAAACTAAAGAGGGCAGATAGGCATGAACAAGCATAGAACACCATTCATCAAACTCCTGGCGATCCTGATCGTTTGGGTCGCTTTGAGTTCGACGACATTTGCCGACACCTCGCTCTCTACTATTACCCAATGGCTAATTGGCAGCACTGTCAATGATCAGCCCTCTAATGCCCGCTTTAAAATCGGCATCAGCGCCGACGGTGCCAAAACTTTCGGCGCGAGTTTCAATGCCGCTCAGCCCCTTGATGTCCTCGCCGATATTCAGGTTGCCCCGGAACATGTCGGTAAACAAGGCTGGTTTTATATCGTTGCTGAGTATAACGATCAGTGGTACATGAAAAACTCCAAGGGCGTATGGCAGGCGTGGAATTATCAACTTCCAAGCTTGGTTAGTTTCAGCGGGCCGCAAACGCTCCAAGCGCTCGAAAGTTTGACGATCGAATCCCAATTAAAGGGCTTGGCAGGGGAATTTAAAATCCTTGTCGGTTATAAGGTGGAGGATGAAATTCACTACAACAAGCAAAGCGTCAATTTCACAATAACTCCCGTCAAAAATTTAAATAATCCGCCGATAGCCAAAGTCGGCCCGAATCATAGCGTAAACGAAGGTGCGACGGTAACCCTGGACGGCGGACAAAGTAGTGACCCTGACGGCGGAGCGTTGAGCTATCAATGGCAACAAATCGCCGGGCCGTTAGTCAATTTAAGTCAACAAAACAGCCTTAACACCACCTTTGTCGCACCGGAAGTGAATCAAGGGACTGAATTTCGCTTTAAATTGACGGTGATCGATAGCCAAGGTGCATCAGCCACTGCTGAAGTCACTATTACCGTATGGGATATCTCGGTCGTCAATGATTTCCCTACCTGTAGTTTGCAGGAAATATTACATAATGGCGTCTGTGTGACTCTGCCGCCGATCTGCATTACGCCGCAAATCTTGCAAAACGGCGTTTGTGTGACTCCGCCGCCTCCAACTTGCACTGGGCCACAGGTATTACAGAATGGTGTCTGTATCACTCCACCACCAGTGTGTAGTGCGCCGCAGGTATTGGAAAACGG
>CANNKG010000134.1 GCA_947505105.1 Methylococcaceae bacterium
CATCGCTTTAAATTACATAAAAAGCAGAGCTAAAAACAATCTTGTTTACGGGGTATTACACCACGATAAAAAGGATAATTTACATTATCATTTTATGATTAGCTCAAATGAATTAGAAAGCGATAAAAAGCACAGACTCAGCAAAGAAGAATTTAGTAATTTTAAAAAGGATTTGGAACTTTATGTTTTGGAAATTTACCCAGAGCTTGAACAAAAAAAACTGATCAACAAAGAACCAGGACAACAAAAGGATAGTGGCGAGAAACTATCAAATAAAGGCGTAGAGCTAAAAAGAAGAACAGGGAATACCAATCAAAAGGATGACGTTAAAGAAAGGCTAAGAACGGTTTTTGCAGCGACAAAAACAAAATCCGAGTTTTTCAGTGCAATGGAAAGGGAGCAACTTGAAATTTATGTGCATGGTAATACCATCGGTGTAGTTGATAAAACAACCGACCGTAAACACCGCCTAAAAACTTTAGGTATGTGGGATGAATTTAATGTAATATCCGAAAGACTAGAAGAGATAGAGAACAGAAAAACACAAGTTGATTATGCTAAAAACGAGTTTAGCAAAGAGAAAGTCGATACTAGATCAATAAAAGAAAAACCTAGTGCCGATGACTTCAAAACCGAATCAGTTAACGATGGTGAATCAAAATCAGCACAAACAGAAGTTGAAATAGAGACACAGAGAAGGAAAGAAGAAATTAAACGAGCTAAAAAAAGTAACAATAGAAGAAATGAATATGACAACGACAGAAACCGTTGATCAACAATCATGCTTGTTAGATTAAAAGTTAGATGAATATTAGGATCAACTTGTAGTTATTTCAATAAGTACAGGGAAGAAATAAACGAAAGAAAAAACATAATTAATTCTATTAGAAAAAAGAACGAAGAACTAAAGAAAAATATTTATAACCTAAAACCGAAGTATGATGTGAAAAATATTTATGGTAATGAAAAGCTCGTTTAAGTTGATGTTTACCGTTGGTCAATATCTTGTAAAAGGCTACGGTAAAAAACCGGAGCAAGGGGCTAGATTTTCTAGTAAAAGGGAAGAATCAGAAATATTTAACCGTTCAAATAAAGGGGTTCTTATAAACGGAAAAGATAAAAGACTTTCTGAAAAAGATAGTTTTGAACATGTCGCTGTAATAGCTCGTCCCGGCAGTGGAAAAACTACCTCATTCATAATTCCGGGTATACTAGATAAAGCAAAATCTAATTGTTCAATGATTGTTACTGATCCTAGTGGAGAAATACACAAAAACACTTCAGGTTATCTAAAAAGTAGGGGTTTTAATGTCTTAGTTCTAAACCCTGAAGACTTAGAAAAAAGTAATCGTTTTAATCCGTTTTATGGACTTACAGCTAAAGACGTAATCGAAATTGAACAAATATGTTCATCAATTATTCTTTCAAAATACGGAAATGATAAAGAAGGGGTCTGGAATGATGGAAGTATTGCAATATTGGAGGTGTTTGCAAAATGTCTTGCGTTTACGGAACCTGCAAACCTTAATTTACCAAATATCGCTTATCTAATACAAATGTTTGGTGAAAATGGATCAATGTTAGATAATTGGGTTGCAGAACATTCCATGAACCCAATAGATAAAAACGATAAAAGTATTGTAAATTCATGGATTGGGATAACTTCAGCAAATAAAAATATGTTGATGAGTTATACAACAATTGCAAAAACGGCATTGAAACAATTCAATAACCGCAATTTGCAAAAACTTATGGCTTATAACGATATTGATTTTGATTCGTTCAGGAAACAAAAAACGATTCTATACATCATTATTCCAGCACAAAATCAGGCTTACTTTCAGTTCTTTATTGATATTTTGTACGCTAGATTCTTTAGTCAAATGATGAAAAGATTAGTGACTAGAAGTGATTTAAGCATCTATGCTTACTTAGATGAATTTGGATCAAGTTACATACACGAATTCCAAGCAATTATTAACAACATTCGTAAGTATAGAGTTTCTATCAATATTGTTTTACAAAGTCTTTCGCAACTCGATTCAAAGTACGGTAAATCAGCCGAATCAATCAAGGGTGGTATTGCCAGCTACTTAGTTTTTTCCGGCGCTGATTATTCTACAGGTAAAGAAATTTCCGACGTTATAGGCAAGCGTATAATGGTCGAGAAGAAATCTAAGTTTGATACTGAAGAGCATTACAGAGAAATGACTTTGCTTTCACCTGATCAAATCAGGACTTTAAAGTCCAACCATGCCGTTTTTGTCTCAAAAAACAGGCATCCAATCATTATCGAAACCGTACCGTTTTACGAACATTCAAGTTTTAAATCCTATGTTAAAAGACCGGCTTACCAAATCCCCGTAACCACCATCAGGGATGATGTGAAATTTGTCAAAATCTGATTAGAAGACCTTGTTTACGAAACGGCATTAGAGAAAAATCATGAGCATCACTATCAATAACGGCTTACTTGTTAATTGCATTTCATTTTTTCTCTTATCGGTATTTGTGTCGTATATGCTAAGAAAAGCACACTTGTTCTTTAAGCCGGTTATTTTTCTGTTCTTGGTGTTGTTGCTGGCTAATGTGCAACAGGAACACGACCTTTATAAAACCGTACCGGTGGTACTGGGTGTTTTATTGGTTTATAGTGATTCCATTATCCAAAAAATTTCAGAGGTGTTAGATTTAATCCAGGATTTGTTTTATAAGATCAAATACTCGATTGTTTCACTCTTTGCATCAATTATAAGATTTCTGGCTTTAATTTTTGACTTGTTAGTTTATCTATTATTAATACCTTACAAGGTATTAGCCTTTTTATTGAAACCGCTTTTTCGCTTGCTAGGGACAGGCAAAAAACAAAGATCAGATGACTATGAATATGACTGCGGTGAGTCGTTTTCGAGCGGCTATCAGCAAACCTCCCAAGCCGACCAAGAAGATGCCGTTAAGCAAGCTAAGGAAGAGTTTAGACGTGCTAGGGGGGATCGGGAGGATAGTGACGATGTTAACCATAACACCCATACTTCAGCACGAGAAGACATACGAAGTTATCATGAAATATTGGGAGTACCTCAAAATTTTACTAGAGAAGACCTTCGGAAAGCCTATAAAATCGCTGCATCAAGGTTTCACCCAGACCACTACCAGCACTTTTCTGATAGTTTCCGAAAGGAGGCTGAAGCGGAGCTTGTAAAGGTGAATAGGGCATATAACTACCTTCTAACTTTGCTTTAATATGGCTCAATCTTTATGTATTTACTTAGAGGTTTATTATTTGAATCGTAATTTAATTTTTTAATTAAAAAATCTATGTTAAGTCCTTTTTTATCTAAAATATTTTTTATCAATTCTTTTTCTAATAAAATCTCTTTAGAATCATAATAACCAATTGTATCTTCTATTTTTGATTGATATTCTTCCTCTAATTCTTTTGGAATTTTTATCAATAAAACCCTAGTTGCTACTATTCTTTGATCATTGGAAAAAGAAATACCAGACCATAAAGCGGTTTTAGGAACTTCATATGAACCACTAAATCCACTTATTGCTATTGATTCTAAATATTCAGACCCACCATAACTAGTTCTACCATGACCGGTTAATTTGCCTGGTGGATTTTTCATTATAAAACCAGTTGTTTTTATTTCCTTATTACCTGTCTTTTCAAACTTTTCTGCTCTAATTAAATCATAGAACATTAGGCAGTCATATTTATTCTTTGTTATTGGATTATTTAAAAAAATTTCTAATCCAGCAATTACAAGTTTATCGTAATCACATAGTATTATATATTTTCCAGAAGCTCCATTTATTTCATCTTTTGTGTAAGATTTTCCGTTTTGTTTATTATTAAGTTCAGTGTAAAACGAATGTGGATCAATTACAATTGAAACACTTTTTTTATTATTAAATTCGTTTATTTTTTCTTTTATTGTTTCTTCAAATAATAAATTCACACCATTTTTATAATCTGTATAAAGGTTATTTAAATATTTGCCATTTCCAATAATATTTAAGTATTCTTTTAGACCTATAGCAGATCTTATCTTGTTATCACAACAAAACTTATTAACAAATTTAATAAATTCATTTTTTTCCTTGTCTTTAATTTCCTTAAAAACTTTGTTATCCATGCTGTTAACTCACTAAAAGATTACAAATTGTAATATTTAGATTACAAAAAGTAATAATTTTAACATGAAATTCATTTTTAGGATATGTGATTACTTTTCGTAATTTGAAGTTACATCTTGTAACTATATGAAAAACAAAAAAAATATATTTTTTGTCATGAAACTGTAACATTTCTGCAATAAACTTTCAGCCAACAAAAAAAAAGGGCAACTCTTAAGAGTTGCCCCTGTTTGGTTGATTTAACTACTCGCAATAGTTAAGTCAGCTGATCCCACCAACCCAGTAAAAGACCGAAGGAGATTTTATGATTTAAAAAACACAAGAACATCCAAACCGGGAACAGCAAGATTCCATCATCTGTTAAACAGAGATGGTTTCTTGCCGCCATTGTATTAAAATATACTTAAAAGTCAATTATTTATAAAAAATAGATATTGACTAATGGTGTCCATTGTTCCCTAAATTTAGTTCCGACTTATTAAATTTAGGAGAATTTATGACTACTTCAACCCAAGATCAAAAACCGTTTATTCCTTACCAGGACAAAATCGCTAAGAACGGCGAAGTCTCGCATTATCGAGAAAAATTCTCACCAGAACATACAATAGGTGATAAAGCAACCGACTTTATAGGGTATCGCCATAACTTATCATTTGATAGGGATGCTTTTATTAAGCCAAATATCGCCAATTTGGATTTGTCTATTTTTCTGCACAAACCCAAAAAGAAGTTAAAGAAAATCGCGTCAAATAAATTCGATGCTTTGAATATTCACTTATTATCTAGGTATGAAACGATAGGCAAAGCCTTTAATGGGGCTAGTGATGAAATAGCAAGACGAATTAATTTGTATAATAAAAAATTAGCAGATATTGATCCATTTAATACCGTTCATTCTAAAGAAACAATAGTTAAAAAAAATTACCGTATTAGTAGAATTTTTTCTTTATTAAGTTATTTAGCATTGATAAGTTTTGAGTGGACTTCGCAGGCTATGATCATGCAGAAAAGCGGCGATTTAGCCTTTTTAGGAGCAATGGGGACATTCAAATGCTATGCCTCAACTTCTTTAATAGTCTTACTTTCTTTTATTTTTAAATCTTTTTTCAATTTTAAGTTACGAGCTGTAAAAATCCCATTTTTCGGGGTTTTGATACCTTCTGCTTTAATCTTTATTATTGCTTTCTCATTTAATTATCTATCCAGTAATGTTAATACCACTACTTTAGCAATAGACAATACATGGCAAATAATAATGATGGTCTTTCAGGTTATTTTCAACATTATTGCGGTTGCTATGGCTGGTTTTATCATCGATAAAAACTTTAAAGGTGTTTATCGCCAATTTGTTGATTTCGACAAAGAACATAATGCTTACGACAATGAAGTTAATGGCTTACATAGTCAAAAAGTAGACTCACATGGTATTCAAGGCGGACTAGTCGGAATGTCTGAACTTTATTACTCAGTCCGTAATGAATTTATAGATGAATTCGTCGCAAAAGTCGAAGAAGCCAAGAACTACCGTTTATTCGGAGTCTATGATGATTTGAATTTTGCTAAAGCAAAACCTTTATTAACTATTGTAAAAGATGGGGAATAAGACCATGAAAATTAAACAATTGGCTTTAGCTTTAGGCTTAATATATTCAAATCTAGGCAGTGCAAACACCTACGTTGTGGCATTGCCAAATGATTTACCGGCTAACTTCGATAAAGCGAAATTAAGCTCTTCTTTGGAATCGTTTGTTTTATCGACTCTAAAACAAGGAGACGAATTAAGCTTAATTAATGGGCAAAACTTTAGCGAAATCTCTAAATTTGTTGTTCCTGATCAAGAGGGGGCAGATAACATAGCAGTGAAGCGGAAACTTTTCACCGTTGATATTTTAAAACTTCGGGATTATGTGGGCAAAATCAGTGTCTCTAACGACCCTGTTAAATTTTCTCTGATCCAGTTCCCACAGCTTTTAAAACATGTTTTCGGGTTGAAATACGATGTAAACCACCGTGAGAACCCAATTAATATCCTGACTATCGGTAATGTGCTTTACTACGACAAAGAAGGGATATTTGACATGAAGAATGCTAGATTTCCTAGCGATGGTCACATTTTGAGCGACGAACAACACAGTGTTTACGGTACTTCTAATAAGCAAGGGCTTTTAAAAAATGTTCTTGTTCATCAAATATTTACTAATGTCTGGGATGGAGATAATTACAAAACACGGATTAACCGTTTCTGGTCACTGTATATTAAGAACCAAGGCGGAAACCTTGCTACCTTTACCAATGATTTGCAAACGGGCTTTGAGCGTTTGACTCAAAATCCAAGCTCAGTAGAGAACTTCGATTTTGATAATACCAAATCTAAATTGGAAATGTATCGTGCTACCCGTGAAGCAATTCCCGTTGGTGGCTATTCAAAAGAAGCCTATTTTTTAGCCGATGGTGTTCAAATTTCAAACGAACCACCATCATCAACACAGGGTAATTTAAGGGTTGGCATCCGTTGGGGATGTCAGTGTGATGTTGATTTGTATGCCAAATCAAATACTGCACCTGATTACCTTTATTATGGTCGTCAGGATTCAACTGAGGGGCATTATTTTAAGGACTTCACTAGTTCTACGGCTGTAAATGGTTTGGAGTACATTCAATTTAATGACGTTGACGCGTCTAACATGGAAGTAAAAATAAATCTTTACTCCGGTTCATCAGATGATGGGGTTGTTACTGGGATAGTGAGAGCAGAATTGAACGGTAAGGTTTATGAAGCCCCTTTTGAAATTAAACCAAGCTTTTTATCTTCAGATTCAAAATGGACTAGAATCAACTTAAATCAGTTATTGAAACTAGCATAAGCAAATTTATGCAAAATAGCCGAAAAAAGCCCCCTAGATTGCTCTAGTGGGCTTTTTTTATGCTTATCAAGTAGTATAAATTGTTAAAATGCTTGGCTTTCTTAAGGGGGCGTAAGTGGTCAGATCAGAATTATTAGAAGCATTGTGCAAGAAATTACCCGACCATTTCAAACCGCGTGACGTAGAACTTGCGGTCAACTACATGATAAAGCAAATGACAGAAGCCCTAGAATTGGGCGAACGGATAGAAATTAGGGACTTTGGAAGCTTTAGTATACGAACAAGACCAGCTCGCTTAGCCCGTAACCCAAAAACTGGCGAATCGGTAACGTTGCCGTCAAAATCTGTTGTTCACTTTAAACCTGGAAAACAGATGAAAGACAGGGTTAATAGTGCTCTGGGAAAATGTAGCGTTAAGGATTAATCAGGAACTGACTATAACACCAACATCATAATTTTTAATCGTACAGGTCGAAATAGTTGTGTTGTGTTACATTTATTTCCAGTAACCTCTTTTTTTATGATAGATATTTTTATAACTGATTCTATTCTTTCATTATGTTAAAGATGTCGCCCTATATTTCTTACCCCAAACTCAGGTTACTTTAAACCCAATCTTTTTCTATAAAAACAACAAAAATGAGGAATTCGCTATGAGTCAAACCACTACGCCAGTACGTCAACTGGTTATCATCGACAGCCAAGTCAACAACTGGCAAAGTTTAGTCGGCAATGTCGGTGCCGATACCACCGTGTTAATTCTTGATTCATCCTCTGATGGACTGACTCAAATTAGCGATTACCTGACGACCTTGTCGGCCAATGCTGGGGCGCAGGGTTTTGAGCCTTTGCAAAGCCTGCATATTATTTCCCACGGCAGCACAGGTAGTTTGTTATTAGGTTCAAGCACGCTCAATACCGACAATCTCAATCAATACGCCAGCCAATTAGCTATTATTGGCAAGGCCTTAAGTCACAACGGTGAGTTATTAGTGTACGGCTGTAATGTCGCGCAAGGTGAAACCGGCGTTCAATTTATCAACCGTTTGGCACAGTACACCGGCGTGGCTGTGGCGGCTTCGGACGATTTGACTGGTAATGCCAAACAAGGCGGCGACTGGGTGTTAGAGGCAAGCACCGGAATCATTGCAACGCCGGTATTCAGCGCTTTGGAGTACGCTGATACCTTAAGCGTTAATAGCACCAACAACACGCAATCCTATCCGGGTCATAGTTTAGGCGAATTTCGTAACCAATTAGCATTTGCGGTAATTAAAGCTGATGGCTCGGTGGTCACTTGGGGGGGTAGTTCTTATGGCGGCAGCAGTCGCGCAGTGGCCGCCCAACTCGACGGCAGCATTGATGTGAAGCAAATCTTTTCCACAAGTGGAGCCTTTGCCGCCTTGCGCAGTGATGGCTCGGTGGTCACTTGGGGGGATAGTGATTTTGGCGGCGACAGTAGCGCAGTGGCCGCCCAACTCGGCGGAAGCACCGATGTGACACAGATTTTTTCTACTAACGATTCCTTTGCCGCCTTGCGCAGTGATGGCTCGGTGGTCACTTGGGGGGATAGTGATTTTGGTGGCGACAGTAGCGCAGTGACCGCCCAACTCGGCGGAAGCACCGATGTGACGAAGATTTTTTCTACTAACTATTCCTTTGCCGCCCTGCGCAGTGATGGCTCGGTGGTCACTTGGGGGGATCCTTATTATGGCGACAGCAGCGCAGTGGCTGCCCAACTCGGCGGAAGCACCGATGTGACACAGATTTTTTCTACTACGAGAGCTTTTGCCGCCCTGCGCAGTGATGGCTCGGTGATCACTTGGGGGAGTAGTGGTGATGGCGGTTATAGCGATTATAGGCAACTCGATGGCAGCATCGATGTGACGCAAATCTTTTCCACAAGCTCTGCCTTTGCCGCCTTGCGCAGTGATGGTTCGGTAGTCACTTGGGGGAGTGATTATTATGGCAGCGACAGTAGCGTAGTAGCCGCCCAACTCGACGGCAGTACCGATGTGACACAGATTTTTTCTACTACGAGAGCCTTTGCCGCCCTGCGCAGTGATGGCTCGGTGGTCACTTGGGGGGATAGTTTTTATGGCGGCGACAGTAGCGCAGTGGCCGCCCAACTCGGCGGAAGCACCGATGTGACGAAGATTTTTTCTACTGACTTTTCCTTTGCCGCCCTGCGCAGTGATGGTTCGGTAGTCACTTGGGGGGGGGGTTATGGCGACAGTAGCGCAGTGGCTGCCCAACTTGACGGCAGCAACGATGTGACGCAGGTTTTTTCTACTGACTATGCCTTTGCCGCCCTGCGCAGTGATGGCTCGGTGGTTACTTGGGGATATAGTTCTTATGGTGGTAACAGCAGCGCAGTATCCAGCCAATTAACATCAGGTGTCGTCAGCGGCGCTAGTGTTCTTACTAATGATGTTTTTACCAGCACCCCGGAAGTCATTAATACCCACGCCGGTGATGATCTTTATGTCGTTGACGATGCGCTTGATCAAGTGATTGAAAAGTTCAACGAAGGCACTGATACCGTGCAAAGCTCGCTTCCCACCTATACATTACCCGCGAATGTAGAAAACCTGATTTTAACCGGCACAGGCAATCTGCAAGGTTCGGGCAATGATTTGGCTAATATTATTACCGGTAACGATGCCGCCAACAGTTTGGTGGGGTATGCTGGTAATGATAGCTTAAACGGCGGTTTAGGTGATGATAATTTGTCCGGCGACGATGGTATTGATACGGCTATTTATAGCGGTAGTCTAACCGATTATAGGTTATATAGCGACAGTATTATACTCAATGATGGTTCGGTACTCAATTTTGGTGGTGCTTATTTAACAATAGTCGATGCCAACTTAGCCGATGGTAATGATGGTGTAGATACCTTGATCGGAATTGAGACGGTGCAGTTTAAGGATGATGTTATCGACCCGTTTGAATTTTTCTACGCCGGTGATGATCGTTATATAATTGACGATGTGCTTGATCAAGTAATTGAAAAGTCCAACAAAGGCACTGATACCGTTATAAGTTCGCTTCCCACCTATACATTACCCGCGAATGTAGAAAACCTGATTTTAGCCGGTACAGACAATCTGGAAGGCTTGGGCAATGATTTGGCTAATGTTATTACCGGTAACGCTGCCGCCAACAGTTTGGCGGGGTATGCCGGTAACGATAGCTTAAACGGCGGTTTAGGTAATGATTCATTGTCCGGTGGCGATGGCATTGATACGGCTATTTATAGCGGTAGTCTAACCGGTTATAAGTTTGAAAATAGCAACAGTATTTTAACAATAACCGATACCAACTTAGCCGATGGTAATGATGGCGTAGATACCTTGACCGGGATTGAGACGGTGCAGTTTAGTGATCAGTTGACGGGGGTTGAAAATCTGCCGCTTAGTGATAACACTCTAACGTCGGCGAAAATCTTGTTCCATAATTACGGAAATGCAGAACAGTACGGCGAATACCACGGGTATTATAAATTTTTCTTTGATTTAAGTTTTAATAGCTACGTTCATACCGGTCTTGCTCCAGGCCTGGATGGGCCGATCAGTGCGGATTTAACTGCACTTTCAACATTTCAAAACAATGCTGCTAAGGCGGGTGGATTTACTTTGTTGTCTGCGGATGAATTGGGCTTGCCTGACGTTACCCCTCTCAATGCGACTTCATCAGCATTAACCGCATTGGGACACGACACCGACCAATATCATTATCTATTTAAAGATGGATTTTATGATGCTTATATTGATACGACAGATGCAGACCTTAAAGTGGATGTGTCATCCGTTGCTCTTGTAGGTAAAACAGATGATGCTTTATTCATAACATTCAGAGGCTCTGATGTTTTGGGTGACTGGATGGATGATTTCTTTGCCATGAAGGAGCACTACGCCAGATATGAGCCTTTGCTTACCGCAATTGACCACTACATTGTTACAAATGACATTAAGAAAGTTTATGTATCTGGTCATAGCTTAGGCGGTCAAATGGCTTCTATGTATCTGGCTGATCCGGCTTATCAAAAAACTAGCGTTGAATACAATGCGGTCACGTTTGAAGCAGCTAATAAGCATGTTCAAGTTAATGGCCTTCTTACGGACGATCAAGATACTCGCTTTATTAACTTTGAAATGTATGCTGACCCAGTGCCAGATTTATGGTTTGATAACTATGGGAAAACGATTCACATCAGTAATGGCGACATAGATTTAACCCCGCTTTTAGCAGCGTCCACCCACGGATTGGTGGGGATGAAGAATGCTTTTGACTTGGCAATTACCCAAGTTTCCGATGCACTGCCCTCATCCGATAACACTAGAGTGTATGTTGATATCAATAGCGACGGGAAAATATCAACGGATCGTTCTACCCCTTTGTTAGCTCCATCTCTTACTGCTGCAGTGGGCGGAGTCACGACTGCGACGGGCTTATTTCTTACCGGGAAACCAGAGCTTACAATAATAGCCGCTACGTTAGCCAATTTAGCGGGGGCGAGTCCTGATGTTTCATTAGCAACTGCATTTGCAGGTGTTGAATTAACTGCAGCCGGTTTAGGTACTATGGCTGTATCTGCACTGTCTACTCTTGCTAATGAAATAGAATACTTATGGACGGGTTATGATGTTAAGACGGCATCTGACAAAGTAAATTCTACATTGACTGTAAATCCTTTATATTTCTATTTTGGTAACCAAAAGACGGTGCATATAGATAATTCCAATCTAGGTTTTGTAGACATCAACAACACACTTCCTTATACCGGATTTTTAGCGCCTTCAATTGACATTGACGCTACCAATTGGGATAAAAAGTATAGTTATACATTAAGGCTTTCTGGAAATGGCGCATCGAATACGATAACAGGGTCAGCATTTTCTGATGTTATTAGAGGCGAGGCCGGAAATGATGTGATCTATGGCGGTGATGGTAATGATGTAATTGATCGACCTGTTAATGCGATCCTCTCGGAATGGGCTTCCGGCGGAAATGACAATCTTTATGGAGGCAAAGGCAACGACACCTATTTTGTCAACTCAAATACTGATGTAGTTGTCGAGTTAGCTAATGAAGGTACTTATGATGCTGTTGTAATTGCCGGTAATCGCGGCCTTTCTAAATATTTTAACTCTAAAAATTATAGTGTCCCACAAAATGTTGAAATTGCCATTGCTAGAGATGATAAGAGCCTAAACCCATCCGAAAACTTTAACATTACCGCTAATGACAGCAACAATCACTACCTGATAGGTAATGCAGGGAATAATAAAATTATTGGCGGTAGTGGCTCTGATGTTCTTGTGGGTGGTGGTGATAGTGACTTGCTCGTTGGTGGTAATGGCAACGATATTTTATTTGGAGGCGTTTACGCCTACGGTAAAGCCTCATTAGGAAGTTTACCTACAGAAGTGAGTACTTTAGTTGCTCAACAGGCCAATAAAAGACCTTTAGATAGTGTTGATGTCGGTTATTACATGGGGGGATTGGGGGCGGATACCATGATTGGCGAGCACTCAGAAGCTTTTTATAAAACTACAGAAAAAGACCTCTTAACCGACAATGACGGGGACAATGACTATTTCTTTATTGATGTTAATCCTGCAAATAATGCAAATAATGTGGATACCATCAAAAACTTTTATGTTGCAGGAACTGACTCATTGGCTGATGATTGGTTGGTTTTCTCGGCAGCAGAATTAGGCTTATCCAGTTCTGAATATTCTGATTTTAACAGAGAACAAATTCCCTTTTATTTCAATGATATTCCTGTAATTGCTAACACTCCTATTTGGAAAACCGGGGCGACCGCCAATGATTTAAACGGTTATCGGTTACCTATGGAAAATCAAGTTTTTTCTGATTACGAGGAAAGGCTCTTCAAGGTTAACAGCATCACAGACTACACAACTCACCTGCAAACGGCTGGATTTTTGGATAATTATCTTGACGATATGGATCTGACTTTAACCCCTAGTGATTTCGGCGATTTTAAATTTGCATTTGTCTTAGATACGTCAAAGGGCGATTTGTATTTTGATAGAGACGGTAATACTGATTACAACGATACTGTTAAAGTGGCAACTATTGGAATTCATCCGAATGGCGATAATCTTGCAGATTTTCATGCTAACCAAATTATTATTTTGCCAAATTTTGATTTTGTGTAAGTTGAAAACTAGTGTTTGATGTCCAGTCGGGTAAGTAACGTTTCTGATCAGGAAAACCTAACCAATCATAATGGTTAGGTTGCCAAGGTACATGGAAATACCCATAAAAGCGGTTGGTTCATTCTTTGATAATTAAAATAAGGTAACTCCCGGCTATGCCGGGGGACTCACAAAGATTTGACCTATAAGTTGGTCTCGAAGATTCTCTAAAACTCTACTAAGAGCAAGGAGAATAACCTATGCGAGAGTGTCAATGTTTTAACCTATGCGTCTGATTATGGAAGGTAGTAGATAAATGTGCCGGTTTAATTGATAACAAAGTTCAAAAAATACTCCTCTGGACGGAGTATTTTTTAACCATCTTTTAATACCGATAATCCATATTATCGGTATTAGTGGGGATAAACATTAGAATTTAATTATATTCTAATTTTTCTATTGACTTTTTCTTAAAATAGCTATAATGGCTATTAAGTATTTTCTAACCACCAGGAACCATGAACATGAAAACCATCTCTGCGAAAGAAGCCAAGAACTCATTTGGTAGC
>CANNKG010000135.1 GCA_947505105.1 Methylococcaceae bacterium
TGGTATCTTAGTGCTTGGGTTAACTGATGGTAGTCTTTCAAGTTCATTCTCGTCTTTAGTCGGATAGAAAAAAGCTTGGCACTATATCAGTTAGCCTTCCTTAATATCCTATTATTGGCGATTGCACTTCGGAGTTGAATCCGCCAAGCATTGAAATTGAATAATATGATTTTTATTTCTATGATAAATATCAAATTTACAGATTTTAATAGTTGCTTAAAGCTTTTAATTTTTATCAATAAAATTGAAATTTTGATTGAGTGTTACTTCGAAAGTGGAATTACAAATATGAAAATTAGCCAGATATCAAAGTTTATAAGTTTGACACTTGCCTTTATCATTATCGGGTTCGGACTTTCTATCAGTTATTCTTTAAAACATCTAAATCAATCATTTGCATCGGTTGAATTTTTTGGTACTCAAAAAGATAAAATTTTCACCCAAATTACCCAGCCAATTTTCAGTTATTTATTAAATGGCGACGCAACTACGCTAAGTGATATCGAGCATCAACTCACGCAGATTAAAACCGATATAGAGGGAAGTCGTGATTTGTCCGATACTTTACAAGGGCCTTTTGTTGCCTTAATTAATGAAATTCAACAAACAGCTTTGTTCGAAGTGATGGCAGCCGGTAAGTTAGCGGACCCTCAGGAATTGCTCATTAATAACGAACGACAAATGTCCGGGCATTTACGCACCTTGCTGCAATATGTTAAAGAAGCTCAACATGTTAAACCGCCTATTGAGCTGAAGTATTTAAAAGTAATCAGTCAGTCCGAAGCTGCGCTCATCAATTTGATGAAGGTACGCCAAAGTTTCTTTTCGGCTCGAAAACACATTTCTCCAGAGCTTGTAAATCAGCAATTACAAGAGTTGGCTTCTTCTGCTTCGGAATTAAAAAAACTACCCTTGCTGGGAGTTATGAAAGAATCTTCTCATGGAAGTAATGCTTTTCAGCTCGGAGAAAAAACCGAAAAATTACCTAAAGAAGATAAAGCTATTGAACCGATTAATGAAATTTCTTCATTAGTGCAAAGATATAATAAAGACCTGTCAATCGCGCAGAAAGTCGCAGGCGATAAGTTGAATAGTCAAGAAAAAGTCAAGCAACAAATTGTCAATCTTCAGCAAAAATTGATGGTACTGGAAAAAGCAATCACCGATGAGTACCAGTATTACGAACGTTTAATGTATATCGTCATGGGTGTTTGTTCTTTATTAATCGTTATGGCCTTACTCAGTAGTTTTTTTGTGGGTAAGAAAATTTTACGCAAAATATCCGCTTTAGAAAGCACCATGTCTAAAATTGCTCAAACGGGCGATTTAGCTATTCGGGCAACTATTTCACACAACGATGAAATCGATAGTATGGCGAGGTCTTTTAATCTGATGGTCGAAAAACTTCAGGAGACTTCGAAACTGGTCAAACAGAAAATCAATGATATTCAAACGATGCTTCAAAATATGCCGCAAGGCTTACTAAGTTTTGATGATCAAAATAAGGTAAATTCGGAATATTCTGCTTATCTTGAAAAAATCCTGGAAACTGACTGTATCGCCGGCAATGATGTGATTAAACTCTTTTTTGAAGATTCCAATTTAGGTTCGGATGTTATCGCACAACTTTCAGCGATTTCAGGCGCCTGTGTGGGTGAAGATGCCATGAATTTCGGATTTAATGAACATTTGCTGATCAACGAAATTGAAAAAGAAATGCCGAATGGTTCAAGGAAAATCTTAGATTTGAATTGGGCGCCAGTGATCAATGAGCACGATGTCGTTGAACAGATTTTGCTGTGCGTGCGGGATGTGACGGAACTTCGTAAATTGGCGGCAGAAGCGGCAAAACAAAAACGGGATTTGGAAATCATCGGTGAGATATTAGCCGTCAATCAAGAAAAATTTCATGAATTTATTACCTCAAGTATTACCTACATAGATGAAATTGAAAACATGATCCGAAGCAATCCGAATGGCGGAGCCGATGCGATTAATGCCATGTTTCGGAATATGCATACCATCAAAGGTCATGCGAGAACTTATGATCTCAAGAATCTGACCAATCTTCTACATGATACTGAATCGATTTATGCGGAATTACGCCAACCAATACCTACGCTCTCTTGGGATCAAGCACGGTTACTGGATGAACTCGCACAAGTTCGGCAACTGGTTGAATATTATGCCAATACCAATGAAGTAAGCCTTGGCCGTAAAGGACCGGGCCGCCGAGGCAACGTCGAAAAATACCTGATGGTAGACAAAAAACAAATTCAGGAAACGATCAAGTTATTAGAAAAAGTCAGTCATACCAATATTTACGATTTGATCGAAGCAAAAAACTTAGTGCATAGAACCTTAAGGTTACTCGGTACTGAAAAGCTTGAAGTTACTTTCGCCCCAATAATTGCGTCACTTAATGAATTGGCGCAAAGTTTAGGCAAAGAAGAACCGGAGGTAAGTATTAATAGCGGTAATCTGGTCGTCAAAATTCAAAGCGTTGGCGTGATTAAAGACATTTTTACTCATCTCTTTAGAAATTGTGTGGATCATGGTTTGGAACTGCCGGAGGAGCGCTTGAACCATGCTAAACCGGCAAAAGGTCAGATTAAAGTTGCGATGGTCACGGAACCTGAGCATCTCAAAATATCGATAAGAGATGATGGGCGTGGCTTGGCATTGGCCAAAATTCGCCAACAGGCTATGAGTAAGGGCTTGATACAGGACGCTCAAATGCCCAATGACGAAAAAATTGCGGCGCTTATATTTTTACCGGGATTTTCAACCGCAGATAAATTGACGGATATTTCAGGAAGAGGCGTCGGTATGGATGCGGTATTAAATTTTGCGCGGAAAGAAGGCGGTATCGTCAAAATTAATTTTCTGGATGGCAAGGAAGGCGCTGATTATCGAAGCTTTGAAGTAGCGCTCTATTTGCCTTTGGATTACGCCGTTAAAATCGAAGATCCTGTTTTCGAGTATGCGTGAGGTTGAGTTATATGGAAATAAGTATTGCCATATTGATATTAGGCTGTTTGATCACATCAGGGCTTACTGCCGCGGTTATGTTGCATCAAAAAAGCAACCATCTGGTACAGATTAAAGTTTTTCATGCTAGAGAAATTGCAAAACTTAATGCCAAAGCATTGGAGGCGGAAGCTAAGGCAAGTCAATTAGATAAACAGCTTAACGCCAAGATTGATGAATTCGAATACCATTTAAGCCATCTGAAAAGGCTGGAAGTTGAAAAGTCTCAATTAAGTGAAAAACTTAACCAAATTCAACAACAACTTGAAGAAGAGCTTAGGCAAGTGCAAGAACAATCGGCTGAAGAGAAAAATAGCTTAGTTTTAAAGTTTAGCAACTTAGCCGAAGAAATTACGCGTTTGAACACATTTTCACAGATATTCGAGCGTTGGCATAATGATATGAATGGCTTGATGGTGCATAACCGGGAAATGCATCAGCAAAATGACAGATTCTCAAGTATTGTCCAGAACGTGGTCATCTTGGCATTGAACGCTGCCATTGAAGCCGCTCGTGCGGGTGAAAGTGGACGCGGCTTCGCGGTTGTCGCAGACGAGGTTAGAAAATTGGCAAACAGCTCCAGCGAACTGTCTAAGGAATATCGGAAAAATCTCTATAAAAATGACTTAATTACCACCTCCACGTTTCAGGATATTCAGTCCAGCGGGAAGATGATCACTTCAGCGTTAATCAGTATCAATGTGCTCAGCCAGCAGCTAAAAAGTAGTTTCGGATGAGATATTGCAATGCTGAGTGAACAAGCGAAGACCAGTTTTGATGCTATTTTTAAACAATCTTTGACCAAAAACCTAAGCGGGCAGTGCACGATTGAAACAATAACTGACACCGTTAACCTTTCGGAAAATGAATTTGTATTATTGACCATTGTTGCTCCGGTGTTTAAGTTCTTGACACTTTTTTATATAAATACCGATGAATCTGTCAAAAGCTTTTTTCTTAGTGAAGTTGATTCCGAAAAGCGCGATGTTAATGATGTTAATAATGATCAATTTCGTGATAGTTATTTAGAGTTCGTCAATGTTTTTTGTGGTGTCATGAATCAATATTTACTAAAGTATTTTAATTATTTAGGTACCTCAACCCCCTATATATTGAAGCGGGAATGTGCAACCGATTTATCGTTGCTCAATCCGGGATATTTACGGCATTTTAAAGTTACCGTGAATGACTCGATCATATTTCATATCACACTAAGTGTATTTGATTTTGCAGATTTGGATTTTAAAGCCAGCTTTGATGAAATTGAACACACGAGTGGAGAACTTGAGTTGTTTTAGTTAAATTTCGATATTGGACATTTTATGGCTAATGACAAAGAACTGGTGAGTAAGGTTTTAATTTTAGATGGATCAGTAGAGCACTTCGAAAAAATTAAGCAGTTTTGTGATCAAAATGGCCTGATCGGCTTAAAAGTCAATGTTACCAATGTCCTGTCAATCATGAGCACTAATGTAGATTTAGGGGCAATCTTACTCGCGGAAAATTATTGCGGATCCTTCCATGATTCGATGGAATTGGCTATGCAAATACATAGCGCGAGGCCTGAATTACCCATTATGCTGCGCATGGAAAGCTATTCAGTCGATGATTTACCGGCCTGGAGTAACCATATTTTCTGTGCTATTTATCGGATTGAAAATTTGGAGCCACTGCGGAAAGCCGTTGAAGACTATATTTTTACGCTCTTTTACCCCAGTGTCTTGGTAAGAGGGATTAACGAAATCACCACCAGCGCCCTCTCTAGCCAATTCAAGCATCTAAAGGTGAGTAATCAGATACCTTATATCGTCAAGGATAAAATCATTTTTGGCGAAGTATTTAGCCTAATCCCTCTGGAAAGTAATTGGTGTCGTGGCTATATGATGCTGCAAGCTGAGGAACAGGAAATACTTAATATCTATGAAAATGATGATTTATGGTCGCAAGATCATACGATCAGTTTCAGGACGGTCAATAATATTTTAAGTGAAGTGACCAATTTGATCTGGGGAGGCTTTAAGAGCAGATTCATTTCTGATGACGGTCATCGTATGGCCTATTATTCCCAAGTGCCGATTGTTATTAATCATGCTCACAAATATATTTCGTTCGGATCTGAGAACCCTCAGCTCTGTTTTAAATATCAATTAATTGATGAGTCAAGAAATCATGTTATTTATATGGATCAAAGATTTATTTTTAATCTTAATTGGTCCCCTGACGATTTTAAAGAAATACAGGCATCTGTTGACGATTTAGTCGATACAGGTGAATTAGAGTTATTTTGATAGATAAACTGGAGTTTTATGTTATGGCAAAAATACTAATCGTTGATGATTCAGCCACGGTAAGAGATGAAGTGGGTGGATTTTTAAAGAAAAATGGCTTGGATATTATCACCGCCGTCGATGGCAAAGATGGTTTAATTAAATTGAAAGCGGATCCCGGCATCAAGTTAGTCGTGAGTGATGTCAATATGCCCAATATGGACGGACTTACGATGATCGAAAAAATTCGAGGTGAACTGGGTAATAACAGCGTCAGTGTGATCATGCTGACCACCGAGAGCAGTCAGAGCATGAAAGAACGGGGTAAGGCGGCAGGCGTTAAAGGTTGGATTGTTAAACCATTCAAAGGTGAAAGTGTTTTAGAAACGTTTAAAAAATTATCGGCTTAGTTGCAAAAATCGGCCATTCCGGCAAGGATGACGACATTTGAGTGTCAGGATAGTGGCTTAATCGAGCAGTGCTTATTTCATTAGCTTAGAGATTATAAAAAATGCACAAATTTATCTGGGATACGAAATTGGAGTTGGGGAATAGTTTGATTGATCGTCAACACCAATATCTTTTTGATTTAGCGAATCAACTAATGTCAGTTAAGAAAAAAAGCGGCTTAACGTTAGCATTTATGCGTCTTTATAAGCATGTCCGTGAGCATTTTTCAGATGAAGAAGCGCTTATGTATACCTCGGATTATCCAAATTATCTAGAACATCAGATACTTCATCAAAACATGTTGAATGAATTAAATGAAACCAGTACAAAAATATGTAAAGAAAATCTCAGTAAAAAAGAATTAGAAAGTTTCATAGAAAAATGGATTGAACATATTTGTTTATTTGACGCAGATTTTGTTAAGTATATAAAGTTGAAAAATAGCACCCATCATCAAGAACATTCAATTAGAGTAGTGTCCTAATAGATTGTTACCTAATATTTTAATAAAACAGTTGCCGATATTTCACGCAATATAAAGCATAATTTTTGAGGACATTATCAAATATGTTGTTGTTGTTGTTGTTGTTGTTTTTAAATAGTCACAAATTTAATTAAGGTGTTATTTTAAAGGCGTTTAATATGAACAATTCGGTTCGTGAATTAACCGATTATATAAATCGTGCAGAGAATATTAATAACGAATTTATAGCGCGGAATCTCGCACGCCTTTCTCCTGTGGTAACCATAAACCAAACGAATCGTGAGGTATTGGAATTATTAAGCAAATACAAAGAAATTATAGGTTTGCCGGTATTGGAAAATCAAAATCCAATCGGTCTCATTAACCGCAAAGTTTTTATGAATGAAATGGCAAAACCATTCCGGCGGGACTTATTTGCGGGTAAAAGTTGTACTATTTTTATGGATCATCAACCGCTGATCGTCGATCAGCATATCAATTTTAATGAATTATCCATCAAAGTTATTAGTTCAAGTGCGAAATCGTTAAATGATGGCTTTATTGTCACGGGACATCATGGTCGTTATCTCGGTATCGGAACCGCCGACGATTTAGTTAAGGTGGTGTCTAGCGTTCAGACTGAGAAAAATCGCCTATTGTTACAAAGTGAAAACCGGTTTAGAACCTTTAGTGAGCTTCTGCCACAACTGGTATGGTCAGCAATCCCTAATGGTGCATTGGATTATGTTAACCAGCGGATGGTTGATGTTTTGGGAATAGCGTACGAAAACATCATTCATTCGGGTTGGTTTTATGCCATTCATCCAGATGATCGCAGCAAATATATTGATGTTTGGAAACAATCACTCATTTCAGGTCAGTCTTATGAAATCGATTGCAGGTTAAGGCATCGCTCAGGAGACTTCTGCTGGTATTTTGCGAGAGTCGTCGCCCAAACTGATGTAAATGGGCAAATCCTCAAGTGGCATGGCACATTAACTGACATTACCGAGCGCAAAGAAACGGAAATGAAACTGCTATTAATGGCACAAATTTTTGAATCGACCTTGGAAAGTGTCATGATCATGGATGCTCAAGCTAATATTATTGATGTCAATGAAGCTTTTACCAAAATTTCCGGTTATTCGCGCGAGGAAGTGTTAGGTAAAGCGCCGCAAGTTTTAAACTCGGCTTATCAAAATACTCAATTCTACCACTCAATCTGGCAGGCTATCAAATCGACAGGTCATTGGGCTGGTGAAATATGGAATAGTCGCAAGAACGGAGACGTTTATTCCGAATGGCTTAGGCTTGCAGCGATCTACGATTCAGAAAGAACCGTGACCCACTATGTGGGAATCGCTTCGGATAATACCATTCAAAAACAACAGGAAAATAAACTTAAACTCATTGCCCATTACGATGGCTTAACAGGTATTCCCAATCGAGTATTGCTGATCGAGCGCATGAGAGAGGCTTTGAATCAGCATCGTAGGCTACAAAAATTGCTCGCGGTCTGTTATCTCGATGTAGACGGATTTAAGCTGGTGAATGATCATTACGGACATAATGCCGGAGATACTGTTCTAGTTGAAATTGCCCGTCGTATTGAACAGAACATCCGAGGGGGCGATACTGCGGCTCGAATCGGCGGGGATGAATTTGTCATTTTACTGTTGTGTTTGGAAAATATCGAAGAATGTTACACAATTTTACAGAGATTACTTAACGCCATTGCAGAACCCATTGCAATACACAAACAAACAGTGAAAGTAACCGCTAGTCTGGGCGTCACATTTTTCCCTGATGACAATGAAGATGGGGATACGTTGTTGCGGCATGCGGATCATGCCATGTATATTTCAAAGCAATCCGGGAAAAATTGTTTCCATACCTTTGATAGGTTTTTGGATGCTCAAGTTAGAAATCATCATGAAGAAATTATTCGACTCGCGGATGCCCTTAAAAAGCAAGAATTTGTCCTCTTTTTTCAACCCAAAGTTGATATGCAGACGATGCATATCGTGGGGGCTGAAGCACTGATTCGATGGCAACATCCAGATTTGGGCCTATTGCCGCCCTGTGATTTTTTACCGACGATTGAGAACTCTTATTTAGATATCGCCATAGGTGAATGGGTTATCTCGAAAGCACTTGATCAAATATTAGTCTGGGAACAATCCGGGTGGAAAATAGAAGTAGCCATCAATATTTCGGCCCAACATTTACAAACTGAAGGTTTTGCTGAATATCTCAAAAATCAGCTAAAGACCCGTCAAGAAGTATTAACCCAGTTTTTGCAAATTGAAATTTTAGAAACTGCTGCGCTCGAAAATATTTCAAAAGTTATTGGGATTATCGAATCGTGTTGTGAATTAGGCATCAATTTTGCGCTGGATGATTTCGGAACAGGTTATTCTTCATTGTCTTACTTACGCAGACTGCCGGTTCAAACCTTAAAAATTGATCAAACATTTGTGCGGGATATGCTGAACGATGATGCCGATGCTGCGATTGTTAAGGGAATTATCGGTTTAGCCGAATCGTTTAATCGTCAAACTGTTGCAGAAGGCGTTGAAACCATGCAGCATTTTGAAGCGCTGAAGCTGATGGGATGTGATATCGCTCAGGGGTATGGTATTGCTAAGCCTATGCCTGCCCAAGACTTTATTGCTTGGTGTGAGATGTGGTCAAGAAAACATAACTTATTTTGCAATGGAAACTTTAAAAATTAAGTGGTTAATCAAATTAGTTTTGAATGGCTAGATTTTGAAATCGTTAGTTTCGTATGTTGCCCCCAAAAGTGTAATGTAAAGTTATTCTGTCATAAATATATCATCAATCATTAATATCATAAGCTGTTTACTATTACTTAGACTTAGTGCGTGCGATTGCCCCCAGGTTATAACGTATCTAAAAGTCTTAATTTATAAAACATCATTAGGATTTTTCGATATTAACTTTTATTTTATTTATTTCACATTATGAAACGAGAATATCATAATTGGTGGAGCGCCCATTTACACCGAAACATGGAACTATTAGTTTTTGGGCACGCAGGCGCGAAAGTGCTTATTTTTCCGACGCGAGATGGAAGGTTTTATGAATATGAAAATTTGGGGCTGGTCGATATTTTAAAATCGAAGATTGAACAAGGATGGCTACAACTTTATTGTGTTGACTGCGTTTATCAAGAAAGTTTTTATGATAGTTTACGTCACCCCTCAGAGCGCGTTCAGCGGCAATTAGCCTATGAACAATACATACTAAATGATGTTTTACCCTTTATGCAGAGTAAAAATGATCACTCATGTGTAATCGCACATGGACTGAGCTTAGGTGCATTTCATGCGGCAAGCATTGCGTTCCGATTTCCGCATTTATTTAAAAAACTGGTAGCTTTTTCAGGTCGTTATGATCTGACCCTTGAGGTTGAATGTTTCAGAAATCTATTAGATAATTTTTACAATGATGACGTTTATTTCCTCACGCCTAATCATTTTTTACCCAATTTGGAGTGCCAATGGCGATTAAGTCATTTGAGATCGATGGATATTGTTCTGGTAATTGGCCAAGAAGATCCGTTTATTAACAATAACAGATATTTAGGCTCGATATTATCGGATAAGCAAATTCCTCATAATTTAGTTATTTGGAATGATAGAGCGCACAGTGCGCCATATTGGCGAAATATGGCGAACCTATTCATTTAAGCGTTAAATACGATCCATTCCAATTTACCCGGCGTCAACCTTCTTGATTGCAATCTAAATATTGCCTAATGGTTTGTCCGGTTTTCATGTAAATCAAATATTCACTAATGGTACAAGTATGGTCGCCGATGCGTTCGAGAGCTTTTGCAACCCATAGGACATCAAGGATATTTTGAACATTGAAGGAATTCTCTAATGTTTGTGAAATCAATTTATTGGAATAGGCGTTATATTCGAAATCAACACTTTTATTTTGTCTCGTAATAGTTAGGATATCTTCGATATTCATTTCGGAAAATGCTTCCAGCGCCCGGTGAAGCATATTTTTGACTAAGGCGCTCAAGCAATCCAGTTCTGCATAAACAGAGGCTTTATCCGAAATATCAGATAACTGGATTGCTTTAAGCGCAATGTTTTTGGCTAAGTTGCCAATTATTTCCAGTTCATTGACAACTCTCATAACGGTTATTACTAATCTCAAATCAAAGGCAACCGGTTGGCGAATCGCGATGATTTGGGTACATGCGCGGTCAAGATCGACGGATTTTTCGTCGATGATTTTATCCTGCCTGATGATGCTTTTAGCAAACTCTATATTTCCAGAGGTAATGACTTTTATTGCATCATTTATTTGATTTTCGACCAGATTACCAATGGCTAATAATTTAGATCTAATGCCTTCTAATTCTTGATTAAACTGTTCGGATATATGGTAATTCAGATTATTTTCCATTTTATAGTCTCTACATCTTTAATAAATAATTATGTTGTGAATTTTGCTAACTATTCATGATCTATCAAGGAAAGGAAATTAAGGCTATTCCTATGGTGATATACGCAGATGAGACCTCATGGTAGGACGAGAAGCATGATCTTAACAATATTCAAGGGAGGATAGATGAAGATTTGATGACAGTTTCATGACAATGCTACTAATGCAATATTTTTAATATTGAGAAACTATATAAATCGCTCAATGGGTAGCTATATGGGAGCTATTCGTCCCTAATCTTAAAGGGGCGAGTAGAGGAGATATATGAGCATTTTATGACTCTGTGCATAATATTGTAATATTTTTGATTTAAATTACGGATAAGGGCTAGTACTCAGTCAATTTTGTTTTGTCGAGTACTTATAAATACCCCGTTCGTCCTGAGCTTGTCGAAGGATTTGCGGTTCATGGTTCGACAAGCTCACCACGAACGGTTTTTTTGAACTACACCCGACATAATTAAATTGACTGAGTACTAGATTGAGAGCGGTAGGTGAGCACTTACAATCTATGCAGAATTTTAAATCAACTTTGATTGCTAATGCGGATATTATGCCCATGGAATTATCTTTATTAACGTTAAACCTTCATACATATCAACAGCATAATCATCATTGTCCATTCGATACCATGCATCAGCATGAGCGTGAAGTACAGATAATTGCTGAAGCTATCGCACATTTACAAATAGATGTCATATGTTTTCAGGAGGTGGGCGAATATATGTATGATTCGATTTCGCATCCCTATGGCGAAATACCTTCCAATATGGCGTTTCGAATTTGTAATAAATTGCGCAGTTGGGGACATTATTATCATATTCATCAAGATTGGAGCCATATCGGCTTTTATCGCTGGCGAGAGGGAACGGCGATTTTAAGTCGTTATCCGTTGCAGCATAATTATTCGGCTTATGTGTCGCGTGATCACAGGAAGGATAATTACATGTCGAGAAACGTCACGTTGTCTTGTATTTGTGTTCCGTACTTTGGCTTGTTGCATGTGGCTAATGTCCACTTAAGCTGGGCACACCATGGTTTTTATGATGAATATTATGAGCTTACCAAGCTTATTCGATCAAGATTACCTTTCGGGGTCAGGGGAGATTTGATTGCGGGTGATTTCAATGCGCCAGCGGGTGAACCTGCCTACAACCATATCGTCTACGATGCGGAATATGTCGATCAATTTCATGAATTGCATCCACATCGGTTTTATCAGCCCAGCTTTCATGGTCGAATTGATGGTTGGGAAAGCGGCTTGCCCAAGCGTATCGACTATATTTTTAAGCGAAACGGTAGTCCGATGCAGATCAGGGCAATGGATGAAATTTTCAATAATCATTTTTATCCAAAGGTATCCGATCATTACGGGTATCTGGCACGATTCGTAATGTACTGAAATTAAGTAATGATCTTCAGGCCAAAACTTATGCGAGAGGTCAACTTACTTTGCTATGGTAATGCTGGGTGAGCTTTGTTGCGATAGTTCGCTGACCGTCATTTGGAAGATTTGATAGAGCAATTTGAAGCCTTCACGATTCCATGGATAACCGTTATCCGGTTTAACGGCATAATATTGATCGCCGAATTTAACGCTGAGTTCAGCGCCATCAGGTGCGCTTTCGGTTGCTGTAATCGCTAAGGTTTGGATTGGGTTTTCCGCAATTTGTGGCGTTTGTGGATGCTTGTCGACCGGAAACTCACGATCCTCATTGATTGCTTGTCCTAGAAAGGTCAAAATGCTATGAAAGCTGCGTAACCTAAATTCGCCATGCATGGCCCATCTTCCTCCCGGAAAATTAGGGCGAATATCGACCAGTAACGCATTGGCGGGAATATTATCCGCTTCCTTATTGAGCTGCTCACGTTCCTGATTAGTGAGTAATGCTGGATCATAGTTGGTGAGGATAATGTGTCCGGTAACGCGTTTAGTTAGGGTGACTAGGTTATTGTGCCGATCGTAATCAACGTTGAAGTCTTTCTGCAAAGAAGCCAATTGCTCAACTGATAAGGTTGTGGCAGGTAATTGCCAAGATCTATCGAATAATAAGGGCTCGACGAATAAGTTATGACTATCTTGGATAGAAGAGAGATGTAAGACAGCTTGTCTGAATAATCGATAACCTATGAGATCGGTAGGCTGATTTTGAGCGATGCTGATTTTGGTGCTATTTTGAAGGCGTAGTTCACTTGCCAGTAAACGCAAAATCAGATCAACATCGGCACCTTGACGTAACATCATAGTCAATTTAGATTCCTGCATGGGCGTTAATAAGCGCTTGGTGAATTCTTCGCCTTCTATCGGGACAATACTGATGGTTGGGTTTTCCGAAATAGTTCCGCCAAATATTGGAGTCATCACCGAGCCGCTTTCGCCTGTAAATGCAGGCGTGGCACCTGCGTTAAACTGAAAATTAAACGTTGCTGTGATATTGGATACACCGGTGAAATGGAGTGGTTGATGTTGATGAGCTCGGCCTATGTTTAATAACAATTGTTTGGATATTATCTCGGTCGTGGTTTTATCATAAGCGATCACCGCATGATCTAAGGCGATTGGCGATAGGCAACCGGTAAGATTGGTAAGCTGAATTAGAAATAGTGAGCGAGTGAGATATTTAGATTTTAGGAGGCATTGCGGGCTAAAGTGATTCACGAATTTTCTAGTAATTATAATGCGTTGAATTGGCATGGTCTTAAGATTGCGAATATGTCTTAATTTTAAAACTGTTTTTGCTATGCCTACCGGCGGCAATTCTCGATTTTCGTTCCATTTCAATATGATCAATATCTGAGTGTTTAGGCGTAAGGTAACTCGCAAAAAATATCCCCCTCTAATTTTCATCAGAGCGTCACTATAACTGATGTATCCTACGGGGATAATTTTACCTATCAAAACCGAAATGATCAGCTTATCAAAAAAACACATCACTACGATTAAAGATGCTGCGAAAA
>CANNKG010000136.1 GCA_947505105.1 Methylococcaceae bacterium
ATGCGCTTGTGACACGCTGTTGACGCTTTTTACCAATACCCGGCAATTCCAGTAATCGTTCTGGCGTTTGTTCAATCACATCAAACACAAGATGACCGAAGGCTTTGACGAGTTTTTTGGCAAAATGCGGGCCGATGCCTTTGACCATGCCGGAACCTAGATACTTTTCAATGCCATCCAACGTTGTGGGCGCAACAATTTTTAACACAGTCGCTTTGAACTGCTGCCCATGTTGACGATCATTAATCCAGAAGCCCAAGCATTCAATATATTCACCCGCAGTAACACTCGCGGCTGAGCCAATCACGGTGACCAGTTCCCTATAACTTTTGACATTGATGCGCAGGACACAGAAGCCTGATGATTCGCTATGAAAAGTAACGCGCTCTATGGAACCCTGTAGATTGAGTAGGGGATTATCAGCAGAATGAGGCGAACTGGATTGAGGATTCATTACAAAGGCATTATAGCCCGTCTACATGGGTAATGTTTATCAGAAGCAGATATTATGAAGCATGAGTGCAGATAGCATTTTTATATTTTTACCACTACCGCATGGACAAGGATCATTAAGCACCACCCGTATTAATTAAAATGGCATTGCCGATATTTGTTTAATTTCTTGTTCAGCCCCTGACGTCTTTATTTCTTTTGCAAGCTGCGGAATATTCTCTACTACGTTCGGCAACAGCTCTAAACACGAATACTCAGCATACATTTTTGCATCGGTCTCATTTAATTTTGCCGGAATGACTTTGATTATTTAATTTCTGAATAATCAAAAAGTATAGTTTCCAATGTAAAACGGCAATGGCCACTAATCGTCATCTAGCCTAATCAAATAACAAAATTATCCTCACCGCGCTTTGCATTCAACTTATTAACAATTTTATTTGCTTCACCGACACTTTTATTGGGTCCTCTAATATAAAATGGTTTACCTTCATCGCCATAATCATAATGAACAGGACAAACATTTGCATCAACTTTACCAAATTGTGGCAGTACTGTTTTGTAGTCTGAGTGAGCATTAAATTCCAAACTCTTGGCGTATTCTACAGCGCCTTGCAATAGTTTTTTGTGCAGCTTTGATGAATAGGTTTTAACATTCTATTGCTGCTCATTATAGATTGCTTAATCTCTCCATATCCATCTTTAGCCATGACTCAAAAAAATGCATTTTTTACGCCCAAGCAAAAATACATCAACTATAAAGGCACTGACGGCTAAAGTGCCATCAGGTATCCGCCTAACAATAAAAATTTCACCGATACCTAATTCAAATGTGTTTGTCGGCACAACATATTTATGTAGAGGATAACCTGCACAGCCAACTGCAGTAATTTTATTGCTCCATGCTTGGACTGTCTTGATTACAGATGCTCTTTTTTTTGTTTTTTTTAACAATTTCTTTTATTTTTCTTGTCGGATATTGTCATTATTAATGCTCCTTATAGATTGTTGCTGGCAAAAAACAAGTTGGAAGTTTTTGACCAACTAAGCTCATCACATTTTTGAACAGCATTTGTTAATTTTCTGTACCCGTGCGTAACTCATTTCTATAAATTTTACACAGGCAAATTGGCAGCAATTAATTAATCTATATTAAAGCATGGAAGCCTATTGCTATTAATAGTAAACCCGTCATTTTTGTTGAATAGGCAGAGTAAAATATAAAATTTATAATGCTTACCGTTGACCGAGATCAAACCAATGACTTGCATCGCGCAAAGCCAAGTATAACTAGGTTTAGGGACATATCCTTAATACTACAGAGAAGTGTTCATAAAACCCTATATGCGAAGGCTGCTTGGCGAGACGAAGCGTACAGGGTATGCGGTAAAATCAATAGTGCTAATTCCTATAATAAAGTCAGCATTAACACTACAATGTCCAATACATTGAGTTGTTTCTCGCAAATCATTGCAATGTTTTAAGAAGCATTGAGTTTAAGTTTCTATAGTATATGTTATATAGAAACTTAAACTCAATGGACTCCAATGCATTAAAAATAAAGCAATGAAGCTAACCAAAAAAATAAAAAGCTAGTCAATTTCAACATACCACCTGTCTTCCACTGGATCAAATTTTTTGTGATGAAAAAAAGCTACCGCAGTATCATCAAGATCACTGGGATTTGGCTTGATATTATCAATCCCACCTTTAGGAATTGTTGAGTCACGGATTTCAATTATACCTGTAAACATACTCTTCAAATATCTTTTTAACAGTTCAATCCGCATTCTCTTTGGAGACAAGACCTTTCTATCTCCGCCTTTTTCGCCTTTTATCCGAAAAGTTGTTAGGTTGTATTCTTTTTTGTTTAATAAAATGTTATTTTTTGAAAAAAACTCAATTGTTTTTCCAAGTTCGGTTCTTGTTAATTCGTTTTTTGCTGAACTATTGTTTTTGAATAAATGCGGATACTTTTCTACCAAATATCT
The DNA here is from genome assembly GCA_947505105.1 of Methylococcaceae bacterium. GTDB lineage: Bacteria > Pseudomonadota > Gammaproteobacteria > Methylococcales > Methylomonadaceae > SXIZ01. The sequence continues at coordinate 2,445 of CANNKG010000136.1, forward strand.
TTCACTCAACGGCAAAATACCATCAGGAGCAAGCATTAATGCCTTTTCGATTTTAGTTTTCCATTTTTTAAATACTGTAAAACTAATTAAATTATCAACCGTCAAATCCAACGGCACATTAGACAACAAAAAAACATTTTTAATTTGGCTGTTGTGAATGAGGCGTAATCTGTCAATTGCCTGCAAAGATTCACATTCTCGCTGCAAATGCATCATGATTTGAGCATATTCGTCTTCACATACCGTTACTGCCACCCCCAAGTCTTTACCGTTTCGTAGCCGGTAAGCACGATCTTCATAATGACGCTCTCCAGTAAGAACTAACTCTTCTTTACGATCCCACCAAATTGCTGCTGCTTGTGCCTCCACTGCATCAATTGGTAATTCATTGCGACCAATGATAATTGCAGTATTAAGATGACCAAATTCGTTTAATCCACGCAACGCACCAAAATGCACTGACATGCTTCCCTTGGGAATAACTAGTTTAGGCTCAATGTTGTTTTTTTTGTTACCAACCAAATATTGATAACTAATAATTAATACAGGTCCATAATCGGCACATACATTGTCAATGATGACTTGAATGTCTTTAATGATATTCAATGCCGATTCTCGTTCTCTAATACTACTATTATTTCTAGGTATAAATCGCGTTTTTGCATTAGTAGTACTATGAATTTGAGTAATGTACGCGTTGCGCTCAACCGAAAGTTTAATTCTTGTAATGCCAGGCAAAAAAACTTTTACAAGCCGAGGACAATAATCAGCATCAATACACAACACTGGCACCATTTCGTCATCTTTTTTTGAAAATCGTACCAATTCATGACGATTGGCAATTACCACCTCACCATTAACCAATCGTACTGTTGTTGAATGTTTTCGTCTTGGAAAATTTTCAATTTCTGCCTTTAGCTGATTAAGCATAACAGCCAAGCCTTGTCTTTTCTTTATTCCATCAACAAGCTTGGGCTTAATGTCACTAGCTTTTGTAGTAGATGTGAGTTCTGGCAATATAGGATATACGTTTTGAGAAGCGTCTTTCAGCGCCGTAACCACATCATCACCAAATTCTCTTTTCAAATTGGCAAGTAGTGGTTTATTTTTATTGAAAGAATCACAAATTACACTGACCAATAATGTGTTTTCTATAAAACATTCAATATCGGCAAAACTAGTTCTATGATTATCAATCATCGCTGTAAAAAAACCCTCATCAATGATTGCCAAATCAGGGATTTTTTTATCCAAAGCGCTACGACGCAATGGCAAACTAGTGTGCGTAAAAATACGCACTTGCGTATCAGTTCTAAATTGTTCCAAATAAGCACATTGTTTTTCTCCCTCAAAAAACTCACATTGTTTTTTTTCTGTTAACGTATCGCCTTTGCATACACTTTTGTAAATGTTATAGCCATAATTATTAATTGCATTAACCAGTTCTGATTTTTTACATGCTTCTTCTCCACTATCCCCCACTTTGGTTCTACCGCGAATCACTACTACATTTAGTTTGGGATCAAGTCCTTTTGACACTAACATTCTCTTGATACTATCGGACAATAAATCTCCCTTTAACTGATTTGCAAGATCATGTCTCGGCACATAAATTTCAATAAATTTACCATTTGCCGCTTCAATGGCAACGTGCTTTAGGATTATTTTGGTCTTACCAATTCCGGCTGGAGCAGAGATTGCAAAATGACCCTTTGGATTTTTCATCCATTGTTTTGCTGCCTTTTCCATTTCTGCATAAGCTTCTTCTTTTGTTTGGTACTCTGGATCATTGTAGAATTGCTCATTTAATCTCTTGAGTTTTTTTTCGGGCTCGTCTTTATACAAAAAATACACCGTGTCTTCACCATGAGCGAAGCTGTTTATAACGGGTTTGCCATTATTCCACCAAAATTTTGCAGTGGACTTGCCATACTTTCTGCCTGCAACGGGATCGGCAAGCGACCTTTCATCATACTTTTCATAATTCTCCAAAACATCCGCTACCGTTACGTCTTCATCCGGAAACTCAAGAATCCATTCCCCCCATAGTTTTTTGAATTGCCCCGTAAGAATCTTTTTTACAAGAACAGTTGCTTTTTTTTGCGAAGCTCCTGTCTTTTCTATCATTTGAGAAATTTTATTCTCTATGTATTCGGCCCTTTTTTTATCATGCGCTGGTTCAATGAGCTTCTTCGCCTTTGCAATCAAAGCATTTATTTTCCCTGTTTCTTCCTCATCAAGATCTTGTAAATCAAACGTATTCAAACATTGACCTGGAATATACTTTGCCTGAAGCTCTGTATATTCAAGTTTTTTGCTTAAAACAATTGGCTGTCCAACAAAATCTATGCGTTCACCACTAAACACCGCTGCATCAATTAGCGATCGCGGCATCATAGAAGCACTTTCACTCAATGCAATATAACCATATCCATTCAGCCACAAGTAATCAAATAGCAGCTTTCCATAGACCGGAATATCGGAAGCATCTTTGACGGGGATATAAATGTGAAAACTATTACTTTTTTCTGGCTCTTTACCCGCCAGATGAACACCAGCCGATACTGAACCTCGGATAATCTTTGCCGCTTTTGCAATATTTGGATCAATTTTTGCCAGTATTTCAATCAACTCACTGGGCGTTACTGTTGGCCTTGGATCATAGTAACTGCGATCATAGTCCAACATCAAAATACCTGGTCTTTTCCGATATTTGTAGAATCTTTTGCTACGAGAAAGGATGTCATTTTCAATTTGTTCTTTTCCTCTAATAACAATCTTTACCTTTTCTGGATACTTTGTATTGTGTGATCCGTAACCAAAAGCTTGTTTATTGGTGGCTTTTGACAATGCGTTGGCAAAATCTTTGAACGGTATGGTGATGCGCTCTGCTGTTCCTCTATACATTTGAGCTGATGGCGTTTTTTTAATCTTTTCATTTTCCAGAGTATATATCTTTGATTGTGGATCGGTGCTTGTAAAAATTGTAAAGGTAATAGGCAAAGTTATTTTTGTCATGAAACAAATTCCGTGTTAGCCAAGTTGCTGCATATTTAATATTTTTTATATTGTAAATTAGATGGCGCGGTATACCACTACTTGAAGAACTCTTATAAATTAAAGAACGCTAACTGAAACCCGATCTATAATCTAATAGAGAACCTTAAAAACCACACGTCTTGATTATAGGCTTAAAGGGGTTTTCGCCAATGGAGAAAATCGTTTAGCAAAGGCAGTTATGAATCAGCCTGGTAGTGAGGCTTCCTACCAGGCTGGATTTAACAATCTACTCAGTAGTCAGCATAGCGACCAAAGCACTCCTTTCCGCGCGCTCTGTTTTGCTGGAGGTAATTACGTGACATAGCTGAATAAAGTCATCATCGCCATTAATCTTTAATACGGCAATGATTGCATCACGCTGATGGCCATTGCAGAGCCTCCTAACGTCATCATAAAGCCTTGCCGCTCTATACTTTTTATTACGGGCATTTTTTTCAGCATTCTCCGGCGCTGGAGCTTCCGAAGTAATAGTTAATTTACTGACAGCTAAAGCTGCTGCTTTTTTTGCCTCAAGGAGGAGTGCTTGGGCTTTATTAATATCAACTGAACTCAGTTTTTCGCCTCTTGCATACGCTAGGTTCATGGCGACATGATAACAACGCCTTTGCTCAGCCGGATCTTTGATTGTATCAAGTAATCGTGCATGATAATCGCTTAAAAATCCAGGCTCCGCATCTAAATTCCGCTCAATAATTACCGCTCTCAACTCGCGATAACCTTGCTTTTTGGCTTGTTTAGAAATAGTCAGACCGTCAAGTAACTGCGTAGGCTTTATTCCCAAAAATTCAGGAGCTTCCAAATCCAACATTTTATGAAGTACTCTCCGAATCCCGTGCTTTGAATCATGCTGCATCTCAAGCATTGTTTCTAGCCGCAGAAGATCAGCATCTACAATCTCTTGCGTCAGTTTAGATGGCTTGTCATTTGGCAATGATAAAGTCTCGTCAGACGGTAAATTTAATACGTCAAAATTACTGCTTTGGGGCGTTGTTTCTTCGGCCTTCCCTAGGTTCATTGCCTCACCACCATGACTATTGTCCATATGTTGAGTGGTATCGGCTTCTACATTGGACTCGTTTTGGCATTGCAGTTGTGCGTTAACATCAACATCTGACGAATTATCTTTTGGCGTTGCGGCTAATTGATTGAGATTTTCTTCGGCCATCGGCGGTGCTGAAGTACTGCCAATATCATCCAGTAAAGCCACTTCTGGCTTAGAGTCACCACGACGCTGCTCGGCCTCAATATCAGCATCTGGTGAATCATCTTTTTGCGTTACGGCTATTTGATCAGGCATTTCTTTAGCCGGAGTCAATACAGCGTTACCGGCAATATCATCAGATAAGGGAGTAGATTCTGGTTCAACTGGATCGTGTCGTTCGGTATCAGCAGCTGACAAATTCATAATATCGCTTTTGTGTTGAGCTGCATCGTGTTCGGCATTGGAATCGTCTTGGCATTGCTGCTCGGCACCAGTATGTAGTGAAGTGTTATTAGTTATTACAACTACTTGATCAGTCTTTTCTTCGGCCATTCTCGTTACGGAAGCATCGCTAACACGACTCCCTAAGGCTACTTCTGGCTTGGACTTAGCACTCTTTATGATTTTTTTATGATCTAATCTATCGTTTGCCCGATAATTTTTATTTCTATTACTGTTATTCATATTATTTCCTTTATAAAATGGGGCATTCCGCCTTGTTGCACAGCTAGCGGGTGTATATTTATTACTCTTTTTGAATATGCCATTTTGTGCATTTGAACGCCCCAATATTGAACGGTTGTTTCAATTTGCCATCAATTTTTCCGCTTTAAACTGCCAAGATTATTGGTTGATAAAGTTAAATATTAGGGACTACATCTATTCGCCACCTCCTTGGCTTAAGAACCACTCGTAAAAAATGGATTTTTTGATATATAATTTTCTACCTACCTTCAGAACGCCACCTAACGTCTGAAGCCCATTCTTGTACCTGGATTTTATAATCCAGCTCAACTGAGGCTTGGTAAATAGATTGGGCCATTCTGCATAAAGCGCTTCTATTGTTACGACATCATCAAGTAACGTCGTAATTGTCTTTTGATTTGCAACATTATCTTTCTGGGATACTTTTTTTGAGTCCATCGCTGCTATCCATTTATGCCTAATAATTTATTTCAATGCGTACAGATTAGAACATGGGGCAAGTCATCTCTATATGGGCCAAAAGCGCTAAAAAGACAGCCTTTAGATCATTGACAACTAAAGACATATGTGATTACTGTAAGCGACACTATGTAATTCAAATCATTAGCATAATTATCAAAATAAAATCAATTGCTTACAAAAAACATGATTTGTAGCGCACCGCACAGGAAACACCGTGACTCTGGCGCAAAGACCATTAAAGATGATCAAGCAGATTAAAAATATCTTGAATCCAACAGGATTATTTGATTTCAGGTAACGGAGACACTAAAAGGGAGCGAACTTTACAGAACCAGTTTTGCGGAAAAAGACTTGTTTGATGATTAAATTACCGACTAATTTTTTATTCCAGCGTGCGCCAGCAAATAAACTGAAATAGAGGGATTTTCAATGCCCTTTTAATACCCTTTTTTAGAACCTTGAAAAGTGTTACACGCTTTTTATCGCTCTAATGCGGTAGTTGTTAAATATGAGGAAAGCAGGAATGAACACCTTGCCTGGTGGGTATAATTTGCCAGCGTGTTGGCGTTTTTTTGTCAGCTACCGACTACGAAACAGTTCGTCGCCGGTACATCGGGGAGGTTATTAACATGTCATGATGCCCTAAGTTACCGCAGATACCGGCGCTGTTTGCCGCTTAATTTATACAGGGAGCTTATGAACGCGGTTACTCTAGCCTTATCAACGCCTGTAGGCAGCGAACGCTAGACCTTAATAAGGAAATGCTATATTGAGCAATGGAATGGTTTTTTACCAAGAAGTTACTTGGGTAGCGCTAAAAAGCTACCCAACATTATAAAAACAATCTGCGTGCTAGTTTTGCGGATACGCCTCCCGGCTTCCGATTAAAAACCCTGAACACAAACCAGAGATCTCAAGGCAGTGAAGCCATCTAGCAGCCAAATGAAGATTAAGACCATAGGCTTCGCCACTGTAAGCTTTGACGAGCAATTTCAAAAATCACCTAAATAATTGCTATAACTATGTTATTGCCTAATCGCTCAGAGCTGCTTTTATTTGACTTATTTAATTGCTTGGAATGTTTTTTGTTTGAATCAACCTCAACGGAGGCATCATTCAATGTATACACCTTTTTCGGCGCCACTATTTTAGATGGCTTAGATTGTTTTCTTTTTGCTAATAGCCATCGCTTTTTCATTGGAACTGGAGATTGAGATATTATACTTCCAATAAATTGGCAAGGATTCTCCCTACGCCGCAATTCTAAGCTCATAGCATGTCTATAGATTTCATCTTTAACAATATCCTTGACATTAATTTCATCAGTAGCCTTGTCTTTAAGCAGATATACAATATTATCTATAAAGCCTACAACATCATCACACTGATATGCACAACCGACCCTACTCTGCATATAATACTTATTATTATAATCATCATCAAAACCATAATATATATCTAAATCAGCTAACAAGTGTCTTGGTACAACCTGATCGTTTATTTTTTTTTCATACTCAGATTTATCCTCATCCGTTATACACTTACTTTTAATTTTCAAATTATATTCATCTCGTATTTCTTTGGGCAAAAGAAGATGCTTTATCTTCTTTTGTAGAGCATCCTGACCACTGTCAGCTAAGTATGATTGTATGCTATCATCCTCATCCAGAATAAGCACCCTAGGTTGCTTATCAAAACTGTCTATCGCAATTCCACCATCAAACAAAAAAAACCTTGTTATTGCTCTGACTAATTGGCGACAGTTAGCATTATTATTATTCCTTTTTATTGGTACTTGAAGCCTACCTCTATTTAATATACTAATTGCACAATCAATATACTGCGCTACTGCATCAGTATCAATAAGAATCATATCATTATAACAACAAAGATTACTACATGATTCTTTAGCTCGCTCAAGCTTATCTAGCGAATCTTTAATTAGTTTTTTAATACCCCCTTCTGTAACATTTTCGAAAGGATCAGCACCTTTCTTTGCTGCACTAGTTACTTTTATAGTACAATTACTTATATCCGGGTAATAATAGTTTTTGAAACAACTCGAAACATTACTAATTACATTCTCTCTCTTCCAGAGCATCGCATAAAACTTATCTATAGCGACATCTAATCTATAACGGTTTAACCTAGAAAAATTTATATTACCTATTTCATCTTCAGTAAGCGGTTTTACATACTTTCTAGCTACAAGAAGATAGTCACCATCATCTCTTTTATCTTCTAGGCTTGTAGAGGAAGAAAAATTATTTACATCGCACCCCTCACTATCAGAATACATATCCTCTACTTTTACGTATTCTGGTTTTCCGAGAATAGTTTTAGTGAGCGGACCAAATGATGACTCTAGCGCACGGACTGTACACTCATGCATATTAATGGGGTCCGTTAAATCCCTAATCTTGCTTATCGCATCATCAAAAGAATGCTTGTTTTCTACAGTTATCCATTTATAAGCCTCAAGTTTTTCTAAACAGTTTAATAGATATTCATTTCTTAATTTTTCCATCCCAGAAAAACATTCTTTAATGCTCTTGTAAGCACTATCTATTTCAGAATTAGGCACCACATAGCACGCCCGCCCGTTAATAACTGAACATATTTTGTCTTCTAATTCTTGAAATTGATTTTTTGCGGGGTTATTTACAGTATTGTTTTGCATAATGCCTTGCCAATATTAATGAAAACATGATGACCTTTTTTTGAATTCACGTAACTTATTCTAATCCCCATCATAAGCTTCCATAGCAAGCTCAAACAGTCACAAATAACTTGAAGAGAACAAAATAATTTTTAATTTCTGGATAATTATAGCCTTCCGTGAAATTAGCTCCAACTGCGCCATCTACACATCAAACTAAAAGACCTGCAAAAGTTTAGCCCATGAAGAATTAATTTTTTCATGAACCAAACTTTCCTCTCGCATGTCTTTACATCCAGCTGCACCCTTCAAACAAGATGACTTATGAACCGTTAAACACCTTGTCCATTACTCTCTGAGCCAGAGCACTCTTATGATCCGTTGATAAGTGCGCATAACGCTTTGTTGTCTGCGTACTCTTATGCCCCAAAATCTCAGCAGTTTCATGCAGACTTGCCCCATTCATCACCAAATAACTGGCGGCAGTATGCCGAAGGTCGTGGAATCGGAAATTTGTAATACCCGCACGCTTTAAAGCCTTGTTCCATTGGACACGAAAATTGAATGGCTTGCCAATGTCATAGGTGCCTGCAAAGATTAAATCATTTCCTGGGATTCTACTTCGCTTTAATTCATCAAGCGCCAATACAGGAATTGGGTTGATGCGCCGTGAGCCATTCTTAGTTGTTGCTAATTTTGCCAACCCTTTTTCAAAGTCAATATCACTCCAGCGCAAGTTTATAATTTCAGATTTCCTCATGCCCGTTGTAATGGCCATAATGACCAGCAAATAAAGACTCTTCCAGGTTGATTTTTTACAGGCTGCCAGTAGCTTATCTCGCTCTTTATCGTCTAAAAAGCGCTCAATTTCATTGGCTGTAGCCTCAATGCACACACCATCAACCGGATTCTCTTTTAGATAGCCACGTTTGACGGCATACTTGAAGATACTTGATAACACCGCCTTCTGACGCAATACGGTATTGCTAGAGCGACTTTTGTCAATTTCTCTAGACTGCCCTACACCATGCCCTTTTAGCACCTTACCATTGGCATATTGATCCAATGCTTTGCGAATATCGGTAGTGGTGATTGCTTGAATAGGTATCCGACCAAAAACGTCTTGCCAATAGGCACTACGGGGTATTTGATTAACGTCCTTCTTATTCCACTTTGCAATGTACTCCTCTGCAAGCTCATGAAAGGTTAGAAAATCAATTTGCACACCAAGTTTTGAAAATAGCTCTCGGCCACCAAAAGCCTCTACTTGCTCAGGCGTAAGATTGCTTATGACGCTTTGCGGCATTGCCAAAATCTGATCAATTTTTGAATCAGTTTCTGAAGCCCACTGCTCTGCCTCTTTATGAGACAAAAAGGTTTTTGCTTGGATAAAGGTATAGTTTTTACGAATGTCGGCGCGAAACTTGCCGTTGGGTAACTTTCTGATGGTTGCCATGTTATCGGTTCCTAAAAAACGTTTAAACTGACAGTGCGCAAATAACTAATACACGACTTGTGCATTTTGTTGTGCACTGCTGGAGCTTAAAGCGTTTCAACCGATGGCATTTGGTTGATTTTCCTTTGAATATCAAAGGCCTTTGTGGTGGGTCGTGCGCGATTCGAACGCGCGACCATCGCATTAAAAGTGCTATATTTTCTTATAACAGATTGATTTAATTAAATTAAAATAAATAGCCTTCACGTTGCTTTGTCTATTTATGCATATACGTGTTTATATGATTTACCCAATATTTACCCATACATTTTCTTCATGCCTTGCTGGAGGAACCATTTTCTACAACTCTAAAATAATGAGAGATAATAGAGATGCGTAGTAATTAATGTTAGAAGCTAACAATTTTCTTGATGGTTTATTCAGAAAGCTGCCCTGATAAATAAAATTATTTAAAAGCATAAAAACAAAGTAAGGAGCATAAAATGTCATAAGTTCCACCTTATAACCAAATCTCACCTCAATTTATCATGCTGCTTTTATCACGATTTAGCGATCAAAGTTAACGCATCGCCCTTCGATCATAAGGCCTATTTATGACCGCAACGGGTCAAATTAATTATATCAAGCATTGGCAATCTACCTGTGCCTGAAAAATGACCGCCAACATAGATGCAAAAGTAACATTTAGATACGAAATATTAGTAACGTTTAAAGTTATTACTCTGTCCAAACTAACATGTGCAGGGTAGCCCTCATACACTACTGCCAATATCTAAATATACGCGCTTATAACGTGGTTAACCTTATTAAACATCATAGCTTTTTAAAATCAAAATGGGGGGTTGCCGCAACTGGAAGCCATCCAATATTTTAATTTTTTAAAGGCTTTTTAAGAATATTACAAAGGCTTATATATTATGCAAAGCAATTATGCAAATCAACCGACAGGTCTCAACCAGTGCTATTCTCATCAAACGGGATCAATAATAGCTAGGCAAAACTTACCATTCGATACACATTCGCAATCACATGGTTCTGCCGACTTCATGAGTAGAAGTGAAATTATTTCTCGTAAGCTAAATATCGAAGGTGAAGGAATAAAAGCAGCCCCATATTTGGGCTATTTATTCGCCACTAAATCTGATGAATCTGCCTATATTTACGCTAGAAACTCTGTAAATTCTTCTAAAGAAGAACTGCCGGATAGCAGTGGTCACTTGATAACCATTGCACCAACTCGATCAGGTAAGGGAACAGGGCAAATCATTACAAATCTTATATTTTGGTCTGGGTCAGTTATTGTTCTTGATGTCAAAGGCGAAAATTACTTGCTTTCGGCAGGTTGTCGCGCTAAGAGCAAGGGACAGGCTGTATTTCGTGTAGCTCCTTTTGAAAAGGACACGAATATTTGGAATCCGATCATGAGCATACGTGCAAATTTAAATTGGGATGGGGTAATGCCAACAGAACAACCCGAAGAAGAAGAGGCTGTCGAGCAGGAAGACGTAAGCTTTCTGACGAATTTGCTTTTTACCTTTAGCGGCAATCCGGCTGATCGTTTTTGGGAAAACAGCGCCAAAAATTTTATTATGGGTTTGGTGTTATACTTCACCCGGTCAAGAATTGAGCTTTTTCAAAAAGCTGAAAGCGTAACGTTAGCAACGCATCAAGAGCAGACTTATGTTTTGTATGGGTGTTGTTCAGGCAATTTACAATAGCCATCTTGAACGGTTCGAAGCTTGGGTAA
>CANNKG010000137.1 GCA_947505105.1 Methylococcaceae bacterium
ATCTATTGCATCGGCAAAGTTGCGTTTGCGCATATCGCGTAAAAATTCGGCAAGATAATCGACAATCATGCCGTATTGGTTGGTAAAAAATTCAGGGCGCATTTTGGGAATTTCCCAACCCGGAACATAAGCGTGAAAGCGATCAAAAAATGCCGAATCAATCATCACTTCAGGGAAAGGCGCCAATAGGTGCGAAGTCTTGACCAAAGATTCAACACTCTGGTTAATATTGCCAATAAACACCATGGACGCATTGGCATTAATTGCTTCTCGGCCACGACTGAAGGAGCCGGAGGCCATATAATCCTTCATGATTTGAATACCGTCCTTGTCCTTAAAGTTGATTCCAGCCACCTCGTCAAATGCCACGACGTCCCATAAACCAACGAGTCCGACTTTCCGCGCCCCCATGTTATAAAACAAATTAGCGACTGTAGTTTGGCCACCGGAGACAAGAATACTGTTGGGGCTAATTTCCTTGTAAATATGACTCTTACCGGTACCGCGTGGACCCAATTCACAATAGTTGTAATTGTTTTCAACCAGGGGAATCATTCTAGCGAGCAAATGCCATTTTACTCGTTCCTTAAAAGCGGAAGGCTCCATACCGGTTGAACGTAGCAACGCATCAAGCCATTGTTCATGGGTAAACTGCTGACGACTGGCAAAGAGTCCTGGCATATCCATATTCGGCATCTGAATCGGTTTGAGATCGGTCACGATGAACGGCGAACCTTTTTGATTCTCCTCAAACTGATACAAAATCGTCACAATGCACCAGATACCGCCGACCAACAGCTTTTCAAAGTCGCGCACAAAACGGTCGGAAATTTCGGCGTTTTTTACACCCAAGTTTGCCAATAAGGCTTCGTAAACGTCACGCTTCTCATTGAGTTTGACGGTCACCTTATCAATAACCTTATAAGTGCCGCTTTCACGAATCTTGGACTTTATTTTTTCAGCTTCATCCGGCCTGACATAATTATCTTCCAAAATGCGTTTAACGCTTTTTAAACCGGCCTGAATCGTCTCTTCATCATTGCTGGCGCAATACATACCGAGCAAATATTCCAACACATAAACCGGCACATTCGCGCCTTCTTTAATCAGCTTGGTCAAATCCTTACGCACGACCTTACCGGCAAAGTGCTGGTTTAATAGATCGTCAAGGCTGTTATCAAGAGTAGGCGTTTCAATAAGCTCGTGCATACGCTCTCCTAAAAATCGTTACTAAACGCCAAATCAATCTTTAACGGAACCCGCAAGACTTCAACCTTGGTTGTAGCATCACGGACGACCAAATAATAATCCTGATTCTTATCATAGCTGCCCGATAATACGGTCAACATTAAGGAGCGTTTTCGTTCATCCAACAGTTGCGAAGTGCTATCAAAAGTTAAGGTTTGTTCATTACTGATCGCACTATCGCCGTCGCGTAACGATACCATCACGGTCCGTGGCAAGATACGTTCAGAGACAGCTTCGTTTTGAATAAACTCAAATCGTTGGGTATTGGTTACTACCTTATTAGACGCACCCAGTAAGCTGATACCGACAGTCTTGATTTTAGCTTGTTCGGATTCACTGGCGCGTACCGAAATTAATGGCAACACAATCTCCTGCGGCATTGCACCACCATGCACAAACTTTGCGCCACCAACAAAATGGAAACGGTTAGCGCCCTTAGGTATCCAAAAATCAAGGCTCGCATCAGCCTCAGTTCCAGCAGTTAAGGCAGTAGTGCCAGACCAAACTTTAGGGTTGTTCCCCATGTTTTGGCCTAGTAAATAACGTTTTTTAGCCAGCAAGGTCGTCTCGGGTTTTTCGGTTAACACGGATTTATCCGCCTCTTCCAACGCTGATTCCTGATAGATAAAGCCATGGTCAGCCGTCACCAGGACATTAGAGCCATTGAGGGTATTGATAATAAAGCTGATTAACTGGTTGAGCTCGCTCAAGGTATCGGCGACCGCTTCAAAGGTTTTGCTTTCCGAGGCCTGCTTATCGCCGAGCATATCGATACGGTCATGGTAAATATAAATAAGCCTTCGCTCACGAACAAACTCCCGGCCTTTTTCTTTACCCAGGGCCAGCAAGTCTTCGGCCTTAATGGCAGTCCCTGAATAGGCACTTAGGTAACTATTACGTTGTTCCAGTGAGGCGACGGGTTTACTATCGGCTAAAATTTCAATACTACTATTAACTTTATAGGCCAAGGTTTGATGCGGTAATAATGAGGCCATTCCTAAGCCGGTATAACTGGGTAAAACACCCAACAGACTAGACAAGTTGGCCTGAAAGCGGTTCTTGCCATTAAGATTTTGTACCAGTTCCTCGGCCACCTCATAACGCAAAGCATCCGATAAAATGACAAAAATGCGTTTGGTATTACTTTCGGAAAGTGGCACCACCACTTTATTAAAAAAATCTTGCTGATTGATAACTCCGCTAATGTGCCAAGATTTTAATAAACCGGTTTCACCTTCGATCACCTTTGCCCACGCCGAACTTAACTGCCCCATAAACCAGCCTGAATAACAGCTCTCAATGCGCTGTTTTAGCTCATGCAGCACTGCCCAACCCATCGGTTCAACCGCCTCGGAGGCATGGTTAAAATGCCGGTAATATTGATCAAAGCGAAACAAGTGCTTTTGATAGCTATCAAAGCCAACCTCATAACTTGCAAAACTAAACCCTTCGGCATAGTGGTCTTTAAGCGCCAGAAATTCAGTCGCGGCTTCCAAGGCATCATAACTAGCGACTAAGGCACGGTTGACTTGACTGGTATTGGCTAACATCGGATTCGCCCAATGACCATCCCGGCGCTTGGTGATTAAAGCAAAGACTGACTCTTTTGAAGCACTGGCATCGCTTAAAATGCGGTCTTTCAAATCACTAATAATGCAGCGTTCAACCACTTCAAAGGTCATGACTTCACAGAGTTCCTCGGCGCCCAACCCCGTAAGCAAATGACTCAACTGTAAGTCATCGGCGACCATGTTACTAAGCAGATTGTAGCTAAGATAATGGCTCATGTCCGAACGCCAGCGTGAGACAAACACCGAGGCATTCGCGGCCAGATGGCGTTCCGGCAACACAAAATGCTGTAAAGATTTAAGCGACGTTGCTAACAAAGTTCTCGAAAAATCCGTGACCAGAATCCGAAATAACAAATCCCGTAAACTGGGTTCAGTTTCAGGATAACCTAAGTGCTTGTTAACCAATTGCCAAAAAGCGGCTTCCAAGTCATTAGCGAGAATATCCTGCCAGATTTTGGACTGGGCATTAAGATTAACTTCACCATCCACGACCAGCGCTGCAAACAGCCGTTGCAAAATGGCAAAGAGTTCAGGTTGGTCGGCACGCGTCAGGATCGCCAGCATCTTCCTGTCAAGGTCATCTGCCGTATCGGTGGCGACTACCCAGCGATTTAGGCGTTCCTTACGCTCTTTCGCTCTAAAAAATTTTGCGCGCGTTTTCAGATAACTGCGCAAGGTCTGAGAGATGAGCCCTAAATCATCGAGCAAGAGTGAAGCCGAATCAGCGTTAAAGGTTTTGCTGCGCACACGAATATCCAACAACCAGTCAATTTTTGGATCGGGTTCGGGAGCCGTGCTATATAACAGCCAACGCTGTTGCGGTTGGCGCTCAATATCCAGTTTAACCTTTAGTGCTGGTTGCTCATGTAAATGCACTAGATTGACATTGTCTAGCGTCAGCGTGTCTAGCATTGCGGTAAATTCTTGCTCGACATCGTGCCAAAATACGATGGAATACGTGGCAAACAATTGGTTCAGGGAATCGGTAATGCGTTGTTGGCTCACGCATTAATCTCCGGCGTATAAACAAGCTTCAGCCAATTAACTAAAGCTTCATAAAGCGGTTGCTTAACATCGAGTAGTTGATCTTTTATCGCCCAATATAATCCGTGTCCCGGTTGTTTTTGCCATGCCAGCCAGGTGGCAATTTCAGCCTTACTTTGATGAATTGGTTTGAATTTTTGAGGGGTAAGTTGGCTAACAATTGTCTGCGCATAGTTAAAAAGTTCTTGTTCATCAGGATGGATACTTTGTTTAAGCCAGTCTTCAAGCATTCCATCATTCGCATTATTGGGCATGATCCATAACCCGATATCAGGTAAGCCATCGGTGTGCTTAAAAATATAACCGTTGTTAGAGTTTATTGGGTCTATTTCATAGCCCTGTTGTTTGACGATCTCGGCAAACTGTCGAATCGTTTCAGTAAACCCTAATCCCCGTTCATCAGCGTAATCCGCATCAATCACAACCGCCAAATGCCTTTGATTACCAGCCTCACTATCTGCAAACTGCTTCAATATAATTGTAGTTTGTTGAAGCACCGCCTGTTTGCCATTACGGCTTTTTGGATCAAAATCACGCGGGGCAGCAACATGAATTTCTGGAGCTATTTGTAATAATTTACATACTTGCTCAAAAAAACCTCTATCGGCTTCACCTTCCACGAGGAGAATATTACCGTTAACGATTGCCATCAGCGAACCTCCATATCCGCTTGCGTAATCGTTTCTAGTTCAGTAGCATCATAAATCGTTGCTATGACACGCCCACGGTCACTGGTCTTAGCGCTTTTTCCCATTCTAAACAGGATACCCTCGCTATCTGGATGTTTCAGTGCAACTTTAGAAAAACTTTCAATACAATCCCAACTGTGGGTAGTTGCAAAAATTTGAATATCCAGTTGCTTGGCAATATTAAATAAGAAATCCCATATTTTTTCTTGTACGCTGTAGTGCAAGCCGTTTTCAAACTCGTCAATCAACAAAAAACCACCTTGAGATGAAGTCAGTTTTATTGCTAACTGTAAAACACGCACCATACCGTCACCCAAACTATATAATGAAACAGGCATAGATAAATTTTTCAATTTAACTTTAGCAGTACGTTGCAACTTATTTCCTTGGGTATCTGCGCGGACAAACGTCAGATCTTCAAAATCAGGTTCTATGATACGCAAAGCAGATTTTACTGATTCCTCTGCTTCATAAAGAACTATGTTGTCCCAGGCATCGGCTAATTCATCTTCGGAAACAAACTGAGTCGGAATGACATTGCAAGGGATTGCATCTAAAAGAGATAATAAAGATACTCTAAATTGCTTACGTGAAAGATTAATAGGGGAATGTGAGGTGTCACCCTTAGAAATTAAAAGGGCCTGTTCAATATCACCTGAAGAATGATGTATTTCTGATTTTGGTATGATGCGCCGACGAATGCGGGTATCCCTTTCTCCTGTCTCATGGGTAACAGTTTCTTCTTCTTTAATTTGAAAAACATGTCGAATACGCAAAATTTCTTCAGGCTTGTTTAAACTACCAATTTGAATTTCAGTATTATCGTCAACAGGAAAAATCCGATCAGTAAATAAATCTTGAAAAGGTATTAATGATGTTGAATGGTAATGTTCGTCAGTATTTATTCGATATTTTTCACCTCGTCCTGAAGCAATTTTTTCAAGTGCTGATTGATCAGCATTTTTTGCAAAAATTTGCAAAGCTTCCAGCACAGAACTTTTTCCTGAATTGTTTTTACCAACAATTAGATTAACTTGACCTAATTTAGCTAATTCAAAATCTCTTAACATTCTAAAGTTTTTAATCATCAATGAATCAAGCATATGGGTTTCATTATCTTCAATATCATTACTCATCTCCACTTCCCCCCGTCACCGCCTTAACCTCCGCCAACAAATCTCCAAACTTGCCATAATTCACCTTAACCCCATCATCCAAATCGAGTTGAATACGAAGATCGGCATAGTAGCGCAGTTTTTCGTCGTAGCTGAGTAACTCGGCGAGTTTCTTTTTGAGCTTTTCAATATCTTTGGTTAGTTTATTGCGCGTCGAGGTCGAAGTTGCTAGCTCGGCATCTTTGCTCAGCATCTCGATACGCGCCTGGATTTTGCCCGCGAGCGGCACCACGTATTCGGCACGCATTCTGGGCAGTGTGCTTTCGTTGTAGCGGTGGAGATAAACCAAGGCCTGGAAAGCACCTTGTTTACCGCTGGAAAATAGCCAGTAGATCGGGCGTTTTTTATAGGTTTGCAGGTGGTCTTTGAAAAACTGGCTGGCAATATATCGACGGATCGTTTCTTCGGGTGTTTCGGTAGGCTTTTGACCCAGGCTTGCGGCCAACCAGGCCAGATTTTCCTCCAATGTTTCTGCGCCCCACACGGCGAGCAAAAATTCCCGAATACGCTGCGCGGCATCGTCGTCAAACCAAAGATCGTCGGTGATCGGCACAATGCCATCAGCATCGGCTGGAAACTTCTGGTAACGATTTGGCTCGAAACCACTATTACCAGCATGGGCGTAGATGAGTCCGGGTTCATCAAGGCTGTAGCGACCCATCATGCAGCCGATCGCATAGGAAATTAGGCGCTGGCAATCTTTTTCTCGGTCGGCGCGGGTTAGGGTGATTTGTGCTTCGGGGACTTCGGGCGAGAGTTCGTCTTGCAGGCCGTAGGCTTCGATAAATAGAAGGTTGTTTTCCGTTTCTAACTTCAATGCACTTGCAATTGAAGTTTGTCTTATTGAATTTAACTCACTGAATATATTACTTAGACGATTATCTAATGTACGTATTGAAATAAATGGATTAAATTTAAATTCCCACGCGTCTTCTTTGTATTCAAAGTCCTTTTTGTGTAATTCAATTAAAATCTTTGTATTATCAGATATACTTGATTGAAGCCACTTATCGGGGTTAAATGGTAGCCTTCTCACTTCGTCTACCTGTAAATTAAGCGTAGAACTAAGAATTTTTAGAATGTACTCACATACCTTTGAATTCAAAAATGAAATTGTGGGTAATAAATACAATTTATTTTTTAAAAAAATACTTGAGCCGCCTTTGTCAAAGGTGCTTCCTTCAGGTAATACACGAAAACTATTTTGTGCAGATGTTATCAATGTCCATGTAATCCCTTCCTTAAACCATAAATACTCCGGGATAATTCTTGCAGAAGGATGGCTTCTATATTCGGCTCTAGCTATCGGGGACCAATCAACAATCATTTCCATATTGCCATACCATTTTCTAAAGCTTCCTCCTTTCGCATAAAAAACCCATTTGTCTTGCTTATCCACATAAGAACAATCTACTTCCCAAAAGCAACGAAGAAATTTATCGTTATTTGCAGTAATATTTTGACCATCAGAAATAGAGACCTCGTAAATCTGCTGATTTTCTTCATAACATTTTATTACTCCACTCGCAGCCCAATACGCCACCGGACTACCCGGAATTTTCTCAAAATCATCCTGCACCGTCGTATCAAAACGATTCTGACCAGAACGCAACGCTAATTGCTTTTGCTCTTCCTGCCCTTCCACTAAACGGAAAAATGCCGGTTTGTAACCACTGAAATGCTGGCCGTAAAATACAAACGCTGTCGTTTGCACGACTTCGCCTGAAATTTCACTAAATGCCCGCGCGCCCAAATGCGCCATAGTATTGATGGTTCTATTGTTCAGCAATTGCCAACGCAAGCTCTCAAACGACGACAAAAACATCCAGCTCTGCATAGTCACCATGCTATTAAAGCCCATCGGTTTACACCAATGAAAGCCGCGTTCGATAAACATCGCAAACAAGTCTGATTTACTCTCAGGATAGATTTGCTTGGCAAAGTCCTTCAACACCGGATTCATACCTTTACCACCCATATACGGTGGATTCGCGACCACCGCATCATACTGATCCGCCAAAATCAGCGCCTGCGTCACCAAGGGCACTAAAGTCTGGTAGGTATCAGCAAGCAAATAATCCTGTTGTGCCGCCTGTAAGAGTTCCAATGCGCGTTGCAAGGTCGGTAAATATTCACTCAACGAGGCCGGTATTTGAATTAACGAACCAAAGGTTTCGCCATGTTCAAAAATACCTAACAACTCGTTGAGTATGGATTCCAAAGCCTTAATTTCATCGGCGCCATAATGCTTGTTCCAAACACTCCGGCAATTGCTGCTAAGCAATTGGGCATCCAGACCCTTCGATGATTTTAAACAATAGATATTGAGCTTCGGCGGGTCATTAAACAAGCGCCGGTCATCGGCGCGGGCTTTCATCAACAAGGCAAAACCTGCCAACTGCGCGGCACGTTCGTCAATATCCAAACCGAACAGATTCTTTTCCAGAATCAGGCGCGGAATGTTGCGCGCTTGATAACCACGCTCCAGGTAAATGGCTTTCAAAACCTCATAAGCTTCTACTAGGATATGCCCGGATCCGCAGGCAGGATCAAGGAGGGTGAGGGTTTCGGGGTTTAGCATGACTGTTCCTGACTGAATAAGCTTGCTCTGATGTGCTGAAGCATTTTTGCTGATATATACATGCCGTGCCGTTGCGTTAAATCGGTAACATGCTGCCAGACTTGTTGAGGGGTCAGTAATTGACGTTTTGCCATCAACAATAGCAATCCCAACGTTCCCATGACCTCGAGTCCCAAATGGTGGGCTTTTTGCCTAGCCAGCAAATCATCCAAAATAACGAAATCCGCTGATATTTCTTGCGCTAACACAATCGCTGACAATTCACCTTCGTGCAATCGCCCCAGCGCGCCTTTTACATAGGCCAAGCCCACCATCGATAAAGATTCAACGCGAATGAAATCGGGTAACGAATAATCACCTAATTCATGCTCGACATATTTAGGCGTCATAATGTGACTCGCACATTGCTCCAATAAACCAAGGCAGTTAATTTTACCGAGAAAAATAATTGGGCTGGTATTCAAGACAAATTTCATACCTCGGTATTTTTCAGCGTTCGCAAGTCTTCTAGGACACATTCGTCCGCAATTAAATAACCCTGATTAAAATGTTCTTCTAAACGGTATCGAAACGCATCAAAGCCCAATCCTGCAATGTGTGCGGCGCTACTAAAACTGATTTTTCGGGCATGATATAAACTTGCCGCCAAAAAAAATTCAACGGCATGTTGGCCCAATGGCTGTAACACTTCATCAACTTCTGGTTGTAATTCCACTAACATTATTTTTTCCTCTTCAACTAGGGAATAGTCTATTCATTTAATCTTGACTTTATCAAGGCTTCCAGTTGCGCTTGAACTTCAGGCGTTTGCTCGGCGGGTTCAATATAATATTTCCATTGCCGTTTTAAGTCAGAGCTTGGATTCGCCATACACCACAAACGTCCCACACTATTTTGCACCAGATATTGCACAATCCAGTTCGGGGTGAACAACTGAGTGGCCGCCGGAATATCTTCGCTGTTGACGACCTTGCCAATCACTTGGTCTTTTTTCTCGCTAATATAAAACTGGTACAGCCAGCCGATTATTTCCACTTCCTGCCAGTCTTCCTCAGGGATTGCGGCGATCAGTTTGGCAATGACCGAATCACTCAGTAACAAGTTGTCTGGTAGCAATAATTCGGTTTCGTCGTCAATGCGCTCAAACAAAAACGGCATGACCTTAGATAAGGCATTGCATTGGGCAATCAGGCACAAACGATACAGCTCACCATCTTTATCCCCTGCCAGTTTAAGTTCAATGACTTGACTAGCATTCAGGTCGGGCAGTTCTCGATTTTGTGCCAGTTCCGCCGCTTGGGTCAGTATTTCGGGCAAGCCGCCTTCACGACTCGATAGAGCTCGATAACCATGACTCAGGTAGTTATGAATTTCCATATAACGCAGCGCCGCAAAGCGGTTAAACCAGGTATAGGCAATCGCTTCCAGCGTGTGCTTAAAACCCTCCTTGTGCATCCGTTCAATCAATTTTTCACGTTGCTGACTAATTTTGCTCGGCCAGCTTTGACCCGCAATAATGACGTTATCACCACTTTTTTCGGCAGGGGCAATCACTAATTGACCCTGTTGTTCATCCAAACCCATCCGATGCGCGCGAGCGGTGACTGCTGCAATAAAATCTTTGCGTGCCTGTGGGGCATAGGTCTTGAGCTTGGCTTTGTTCATTCGTCAGTATGTCTATTTAAAGGGGTATAATTCATCACGAGCGCAAGGGGTAGCATCGTCAACAGCACGGGTATATTTTTTAAAAAAAGTATCCCAGGATTTTTCTTTTTCAACGATAGGGGCGGCATCATCGTCTAAAGGCCATAAAATAACCTCTACTTTGCGATGTTGTAGCGATTCGGGTATCGGGATAAAAGCCGGGGTATCGGTAAAAATCATTCTTTCAGGATTCATGTGGTGTTCTCCAGTTCACGATGGGTAAGGTGCTCATCATGAGCGCAGTTCGTCTCGTGCGATACGGAGTTCTGCTTCAGTAACCGGTTCAGCTGTAGCACGACGGGCTAAAATATTAGCGACCGCATCATGGCGGCGTTGTTTACGCTCAGCACGTTCAATAGCTTCACGCATTAATTCCGCAATAACTGCACTTTTGTTTTGACCTTGATAGGCGATATTAAAGGCTTCTTTGACATCGTCAGGGACACTAAAATTTACGGTTGCCATGACTGCCTCCAGATTGTTGAAATTTTCAACAAATTATTTGCCTTTTGTGCGTAAAGCACAAGCGGCATTATGCACAATCAGCAATTCTCAATTTGGACTGCCGGGCGTCGGGAAGGGTCAATCGAAGCACGCCGTAAACCCATCCTTGGGGGCTTGACGACAGCATCCATGCTGCCGACAGCTTCGCTTAACCCTTCCCGACACCTTGATATGGCCTCAAATTGAGAATTGCTAATGAACAATTATTCAATTCTGACTTTATTGCCCGCTTTCAACGTAGTTAATAGCGCCTGTTTTAACTTTGCCAAATAGACATCGACTTCCTCCTCGGTTTCCAGATAGGTTTTAATACTTAACTGCTGAGCGCGAATGACTTTTATGGGCTTAGTTGGCGGGGGCGCTATTATCGGTGGCTGTTGACCACTCGGAGGCGGCTCTTGAATTCCTGTTATGGCTGGTTTTTGTGCAGCGGCAATGATATCCATGGCCGTGTCTAAGTGATTCCCCGCTTGCTCGGCCAAATAGCGAATTTTGGGAATGCTGATTAATTCGCTAAGCGTAATTTTGAGTTGCTGCAAGGGATACAGCGCTTGATTACGTAGTTTGGCGTCAGCTTGAATTTTGTTAAGTTCGGATTCAATTTCAGCCAGCTTTTGGTCAGTCGCTAATACAGCAAGTTCTCGTTCATGAGCCGCTAAACGTTCATTGACGCTGGTCACTGTATTCAAGAGCGGGTCAATTTGGCTAATAAGCCCAAAAGGGGCCGGGTTATCTCGAATACTGAACAATTCTTTTAAGGCATTGGCGGCGTGACTTTCTTGTTTTAAGGCTTCCTGATTGTCACTAAAGGCGGTCAACGCATCCAGCATTCGTTGCCAGGTCGTTGCTTGGGTTTTGTAAAAACTACTGACATCATGACAGTCATCACTCAGGTCTAACCAGGCATTCGTCTCAGCCAATAGCGTATCGATAAATTCATAGCTGTCACGAATTACCAGTTGCTTACCTAAGCGGGCAATAGCCGTCTCAATGACTGTTTTGCCGGGATAGTATTTTTGGTTTGCGGTATGGCTATAAACTTTGAGTTGAGTTTGCCAGCTGGTTAAATTTTCGCGAGTATCAGCAACCAAGCCGTCTTCATCTTCGCGCGGTAATAGCGCAAATAAATCGCGGTGCAAATCGCGAGCGCGTTTTAAAGCTAGGCTATCGGCAGTTTTGCGTTTAAGTATCGAAACTTGTTTAAATCTAACCGATTTAGTCAACGGGTCTATGGCCGATTTGGGATCCAGGTCGGCACCATCAAGCATTAATTTAATCTCACCTGCCATAAACAGTCTGGCAACCAGCAACACAATTTCCCATTCAGGTTTCCAGCCAAACGGAATGGCACTAAAACGGTCAATCACATCCGATAACAGAATACGCTGGTGTGACGCAGCCAATAATAAATATTGGCGTAATTCGTTGAGCGCCAAGGGATTAAGCTCTTCAACCCCATCAGCCTTCAATGATTGCTGAGCGACGTCATTAGCGCTCAATACGGCTTTAATTTCCGCCAGGGCATCGGCACACCGATGTTTTAGAAACGGCAATTTGGTATAAGTATTAACGACCAGATAATTGATGATTTCGTCTAACAAGCTGGTTGGATGAAGACCTGCTTTAATACCCGGTTTTTGTCCGAGCACATAATAATCACCGGTGCTCATGGCTTGACTGAGTTGTTCTACCAATCGCTCGCGGCGAGTACGATTCTCGTCCTTACGGTCACTTAAAATGCGTTTGAGAGACGGCGTCGCTTGGTCAGCTTTAGGGCTGATAATGTATTTTTCAATTTGCAAATAGAGGGTTAATTCCTCTAACAGTCGGTTGCTTTCGGAGATCCGAATTATTGCCCGTCCTGTGGCTTCAGCACTGCGCATGATACAAGTAGCTTCGTGCATCCTCTCATAATCGTCGCCCAAAGGGCTTAAGATTTCCAAGGTTAAGGCATGATTTGCAGGTTTCCAGGGCGCACCATCCAATAGCCTATTAAAATCATAATCGGCTTTGGTATCACGGTGCCGAACTTTGTTTTGGCTCCGCAAGATGTCTTCAAAAATGAGCTCAGATAATAATCGAGTCTTTTCGGCAGCCGTCACATCAACGCTTCTGAGTTCTCTAGCAATGTCACGCTCTTCATTGGTTAAGAAAAACCACAGATCGCCATTGCGGCTGACCAGTTGTTGTCGTTCTAAGCGTGCTAGCGATTCTTGAATTCGGCGTTTGAGGGAGAGCTTATCGGTATCAATTTCTTCTATACACAGGGTCGCAAGATTATCAATGGTCGGCCTGACGGTTTCGGAAATATAGCGAATCAAAAATAGAGCCTTGAGTAACTGGGTATCATAAGCTTCTAGCGCCTCATTGGTTGGCGCTTGGTCAATGGATTTTTTGGCAATGCTATCTATGAAGCTTTCAATGGACGGATAAAAGTCGTAAAGCGGTATCAGGGCTTCAATCGGTTTATGGGCATTTTGCACTGCTGCGGATTGAAAGGCGTCCAATAAGGAGCGCTCACCGCGGGATAAATGTTTGCCGGTTGCACCCACCTTACGAATAGACTCAAAGATTTTTTGTAAGAGCTGAAATTGATAAGGTACAAATGGGTAATAGGCGACAAATTCTGCCGCATCGCGATAACCGCGGAGGTTAACGGCATTACCCAAAAATGACAGTTGATTGTTGATAATGTCACCCTTTTGAGCAAAATTATCCCGCAGCAACACATGCGCAGATTCGGTTTTAGTTAGTAAACGCTCGCCAATCACCTCGTCGGTATTGGAACTGGCTAATGAAAGCCTCGTATAAAAACGTGCTTGAATCTTTGAAAAATCTTGCGATTTGGTTTTATTGGTTTCGCCAATCGCTGCATC
>CANNKG010000138.1 GCA_947505105.1 Methylococcaceae bacterium
GGTATCTTAGTGCTTGGGTTAACTGATGGTAGTCTTTCAAGTTCATTCTCGTCTTTAGTCGGATAGAAAAAAGCTTGGCACTATATCAGTTAGCCTTCCTTAATATCCTATTATTGGCGATTGCACTTCGGAGTTGAATCCGCCTTTTCAATATTCCAAGATGAGAGGGATCATGAATACCACGCAAATATTAGATGTTAAGAAAGTTCTGTTAGTAGCGGTAATCGCTTCGGTTTTAGGAGGTTGTGCGGCGGTCAGCACGTCTATTGCAAAAAAAGATCTTGATGTGCAGACTAAAATGAGTGACACGATTTTCCTTGAACCGGTTGAGCCTGATCAAAAATCTATTTACTTGGAAGTACGCAATACTTCTGATAAGCCAAATTTTGATATTCAGAGTTCGATTGCAAGTTCACTTAGGGCAAAAGGTTATACGGTTTCAAGTAGTCCGAAAACCGCCCATTACTGGTTGCGTGCCAATGTTTTGAGTGTGGATAAGGCAAGTCCTACCGCCGCGCAATCGGCATTAGGTGGCGGTTATGGCGGTGCTTTGGCGGGTACTGCGGTGGGTGCTGCTATCGGTGGAGCGGCGGGTGGTTGGGCTGGAGCAGGTTACGGCGCTTTGGGTGGCGCAGTCGTGGGCGGTATCGCTGAAACTGTCGCGGATGCTGCAGTTAAAGATGTCACCTATATGGTTATCACTGACATTGAAATCGCCGAGAAAGCGGCTAAAGGTGTGGTTGTTCGCCAAGACAGTCAACAGGATGCGAAACAGGGGATCGGTGGCTCTAGAAGGCAAACATCTTCAGAAGTGAGCGACAAGAAAAAATATCGTACCCGTATTGTGAGCACCGCCAACAAAGTTAATCTTGAATATCCAGAAGCTGCACCGTTGTTGACGGATGGTTTGACCCGTTCTATTTCCGGCCTTTTCTAGTCGTCTGGTAAAAATGTATGCGCTATTTAAAAATTGCAATCATGCTTGTGCTGGTCGGTTTTTCATCCTTTGGTTTTGCCGAGCAAGACGCTGATAATACTAAAGCTATTGAAAAAATGGCTAAAGATTTAGGCTTGACCGATGAGCAAAAATCGAGAGTTGCGGCAATCTTTGATGAAGAAAAGCAAACGGTAGAGGCTATTTTCAAGGAGGAAGGCGAAAAACTTGAAGCTGCTCAGCAACAAACCCGGACTAATTTGCAGCAAGTACTCAGTGATGAGCAAATGGCTAAATTAGACAAAAAAATGCAGCAGAAAACTAAACGCAGCAATAAAAAACATTAGTTTGTTGTTTTAAGACTACGTGACTCAATGTCACGTCTTCCAATTAACGATTCATTAAACGAAGTTAATATCCTTCTGAGACCAAGTGCGATTAAGCATAATCGCACTTGGTTTTTTGACTGGTTGGCTTGTTAATACACAACTACAGCACTTGCCCTAATTGACTGCTTGGGTACTCAACGTAGCTTGTTGAGATTTACTCGCATACCTCAAGTAAATATAAATGACAAACTGGGCGCCAAATATCAAATTCGCCATCAGCATGTGCAGTGGTTGGGCCACGGGTGGAATTCCCAAACGATCAAGGGATATTCCGGCAAGTATTGCTGTAATTACCAGACCTGCAAGGGTATAGCCGAAACCTCTCAATGTTGCAGCTAAAGGTTTAAGCTGGTGCAACTTCCAGACTAACCAAAGATTAGTAAACAAAATAATGGATGAAAAAGAACGATGGACATAGAAAATAATCGGGAAATCGTCACGCCAAAATTGTCGCTCGATGTAACTATGTTCATGGGCAATATAATCCACAGCCTCTCTAACTTGCGTACCCATAGCCACTTGTAACAAGGTCATTGACATCGCCACGATCAGAACAGTTTTGAATGAGGCGGGTAATTCGGATAAATCTATCGGTGGAATATAGCTTTGTTGCGAGCGGGCTATCGCATAGATAAGAAGCGCGACAATAATAAGTGCCAGCAACATGTGCAAGGTAATCATGTAAGGTTTTAAATTGCTGGCAACTACCGCAGAGCCCAGCCAGCCTTGAAATAAAACCAGACCCAATACGCCGATCGATAAGTAAAAAACCTTTTTGTCATGTTGTAAGTATACGCGGGACGACCAAGCCGTTAAGATGATCAGGCAACCGATGGTCACGCCGACTAAACGATTGGTATATTCAGTCCAGGTTTTTACCGGATTGAAGGTGGTGTCCTTATAGCCACGCTCGGCATAGATCTCATGATAATTAGGCGGCAGTTGATCTTCACTTGTCGGTGGCACCCATTGACCAAAACAGGTCGGCCAGTCCGGGCAGCCCATGCCAGCGCCCGAAGCTCGAACGATACCGCCGACTAGAATCACAAAATAAACTGCGCATATAGTGATGATGCCAATTCGTCGAAAACGTAAAGCAGTTTCAATTGATAACATGAAGTCACCTGGGTTGAGATTAATTAAAAAGCGAAGATGATAGCGTGATATTCTCAGCGACATCCCCAATTTCGAGAACCTCCACTTGGGGTTCCAGGCCTAGTTTGGCAAAGGCCGGTACCGTAGTGCGGTCAATTCTATTGGCTGGGTGATCAGTGTTGATAATGCTTTCCAGAAACGCGACTTGCACAAGATCGACATAATCAGCTTTTGGGCCAGAGTCGCGTTGGAATAGAACATATTCAGACGGAACCCGCTTGAGTTCATTTGGAAAAAGCCAGGTATCCATGATAATTTTTCCGATGGATGGATGCGCCTTTTCCAGTAGAATATTCAAACGTGATGGACTATCTTTAAATTCAGGGATTTTTTCAACGAGAATCAGAATGGGTAATTTTCCAATTTGGTGGACCAGTCCTGCCAGCATGGCTTCCTCAGGGTTTAAATGAGGTACGAAAGCCGATAGCGCTCGGCTGATGCTTGACACATTAACACTGTGCTTCCAAATACTGACAAAGTATTCTGCCAGCAATTCGGATTTAGGCGTAAACATCTGTTGCATAATAATACTAGTAACTAATGACCCGACAGTTTTTACCCCTAGACGCGTGACAGCCATTTGAATTGAGGTAACGTCTGTCGAGCTCCGAAATAACGGACTGTTTGTTACCTGAATCAGTCGCGCAGAAAGCGCGGCATCGGTCATGATAACTTTAGCAATTTGCTGGGCATTGACATCGTCTTTATTCAGCAGTTCTCTGACTTTTAATGCGACATCCGGTAGGGTTGGCAAAACCAGTCGGTTTGCACTTAGTTCAGTTTGGACGTACGCTAAAAAATCTTGAACAGATTTAAATTGCACCTTAATTATCCTGTTTTGAAAAAAATCATAATAGACGTTAGGGTATAAATGAGTCTGATATTAGCTAACGTTTGAAATTTTTAAGAGTATATTTGATATCATAAAATTGTTAAAGGTGTATGCTCTTGATTATCAATAACTAGGTTTTTAGGTTGATCGATACTAACGCTGAGAATTACCAACAAGGTGGCCAGATGCAACTGAACACTGGCACACAAAATTGAACCGACGATTTGTCCATTTGCGGTGTCAATGATCGCAGCATTGGGTGGTGGAGATTGATTAAGTTCAGTTTGAGCGATAAACATGGCGCGTTTCGCTTGTCCGAGATAATGCGTTCGTGCGACGATTTCCTGTCCGGTATAGCAACCTTTGTTGAAGCTAATCCCGCCTAATTTGTCCAAATTAAGCATTTGGGGAGTATATTCTCCGCTTGTTTGAGGTGATAGCCACGGAATTCCATCATAGATGTCCAATAATTCCCAATCGCTGGTGTCGTGCGGCATAAATTGGTGTTGTGTTAACTCAGACCAGAAGGTTGTGGTATGGCTAGTGTCAGCAATCGCTATATAGCGGGTAGCTTTTCCTTCGAGGCGAATTAGGGTTAATGAATCCCGCGTAAGGCATTGTAAATGGCCTTCAGGTAACGCTAACGAGTGGGCGAGGGAGTGTACTTGTAAACCAGTGATGCAGAGTTCGGTAGCACAATCCGTCAACTTAACGTCAGCACGTAAAATATATTTCTGGAGGTGATGCCGAATAGGGGTAATCAACTCCGCAGGTAAGATAATCAAGAAATTTTTAGCATTGCGCAGAACAATAAAGCTACTGAGCACTCGGCCTTTGGCATTACAAAAAGCGCCGAATCCAGCCTGTGTTTCGGTTATATCATGAATATTACAAGTGACTTGGCCTTGCAGGAAGGTTGCGGCATCCAGGCCGCTGACTTGAAGTATCGAAACTTGGGTGAGCGGATAAACAGCATTTCCTGATTTTTCAGTATGTGTTGACTTGAAAACGATGTGATGCGTTTCAGAGATTTCAGCATTAAGTGCCAAAAGTTGAGAATGCCAGGGATTAGTCATTAGAATCTTGTAAAGTTAGGATTTATGAATAGAGCATTAGTTCAGAATTGGTCATCAACGCCAAGCGCAAGCGCATTATCAAAGAATTACTGCATAGTTGATTCGAGATAAGGCCGAAATGCGGCTCTAATATCAGCAGCGGTTTTACTGGCACAGAGTTCAGCGCCAACACGGGAATGATGACAGCGAATATCTAAAAATAATTTTTGTTCGCCTTTGGTAGTTTCCATTTTTGAAATCGATAAGCTGAGATCTTTCTCATTATTAGGGTCTAAACTCAAAATTAGTTGATCAGTTTGGTTATTGATGGGGGTACTTGAATAGCGCTTCACGAACTCAGCTGCCCGTATCCAGGCTTTATCACATTGGACTTTGTCGGCGCAATTAAATAAGCCCTCCAACTCTGGTGTTTTTGCGGTATTCTCCGTTTGGTTTGCCGTTGGGTTAGCTTGAGTCAGAAATTTAAAGCGTTCAATATCGGTTTCAAATTCAGCTTTGATCTGGTTTTTCTTATTAATATGGGCGTTGATTTCATTGATCGAGAGCTGGATTTGCTGTTCGGAAGAATGGATATCATTGAGCAGATTTTTAGTGACGGATTGACCGTTGCGTTCCTGTTCGGCGGCTTTCTTTTGTTGAAGTTCCAGTTGTTTTTGTAACCGTGCCAGATTGCCTTCGGCAACTCTTCTTTGGGCATCAAGCGCCTGCATCCGTCCATTGAGGGTTAGATGCATATCCTCTACGCTACGATAAGTGCTTAACAACACTTGATCATCGGCAGCCTGTTTAGCAATCAGTTGTTCCTGTTCATTTCGTAGCATTTGCAGGTGTTGTTCCTGCTCGTATTCTTCCTTGGTTTTTGCTTTTTCGCTAGTTTCGACTACTCGTCCGGCTTTGTTGAGTGTATCTCGTTGAAATTTCGCTTGTTCCGCTGGGATGCTATCCGAAAAATGTGTTTTACCTTGCTCATCAACCCATCGATAGGTTTTAGCCTCGGTCATGCTAGACACTGATAGCAATAAACTGATGGTTAAACAAGATAATTTGGATCGATTATTGAATAACATAGGCTTGAAAATATTAATGGGTTATAGAAGTGTTGGTGCCTTAGGTTTTGCGTAGTAAACCTGTTTCACTATTGGTTAGTCTATTTTGGATATTAAATATTACACCTTACAAGTGTAGCTAATTTATGCATTAGTAATAGCACTTTACTTTTTTCAACGTTGGAAAATTTTAATATGATTCCCAAATGAGTGCAGAATGGATTATCCAATAAGATTGGCCAGTTCTTGCAACGGGGGTAATAAAATCATTTTAGCTAGTTGCAGCATAATCAAGGCCGCAAGAGGCGATAAGTCAATGCCGCCCAAATCAGGCATCATTCTTCGGCAAACATTTAATATCGGATTACTCAGACTGTATAAAATTGACGATGCTGCGTTTAAATAGCCCGGATTAATCCAACTTAGCAATGCTTGAGCAAAAATTGCAAATATAAAAATATTGATAAGTAAGGATATTAACTGGGTAAAAGAAACAATCAAGAGTGCGCCGAATCCAATCACTACGCCTTTTAGAAATAAAATAGAGAAATCGGCCGTCATTTGTAAAATTAAGGCCAGCACTAGTGCTGAGGTATCAATTCGCCCTGCTGCCGGAATAACTCGGCGTAGAAATTTAAGCGGTGGATGGGTAATTTTGATTAAAAATTGGGCAATTGGATTATAAAAATCGCCATTACTCCATTGTAGTAAAAAACGTAGGACGATCGCGAGAATATATAAAGAAGCGAGGGTATCTACTAAAAAAATTGCCGGTTCAGCCATGTAGGATGTGTTCATTAGAGCGCTCCCAGTTCTTTAGCCATACTGACCGAACGGTTATGGGCAGCGTGAATGGCTTGGTTGACAATGGCACTAAAACCTTTTTGCTCAAAACATTCAATAGCTGCTTGCGTGGTACCTCCCGGTGAGGTGACTCGTTTGCGGAGCTGTTCAGGAGATTCATTCGATTCCAGAGCAATTTTAGCGGCGCCTAACGCTGTTTGTAAAATTAATAAACGTGCCTGATGTTCGTTCAAACCAAGCTCCCTTGCTGCCGATTCCATCGCTTCCATTAACAGAAAGAAATAGGCTGGACCACTTCCTGAGACGGCGGTAACGGTATCAAGTTCGGCTTCATTGTCGAGCCATAACGAAATGCCTACCGCACGTAAAATATTTTCCGCTGAGTCTCGTTGTTCATCATTGACATTACTATTGGCATGCAGAGCGGTAGCTCCTGTGAGAACAAGTGCTGGAGTATTAGGCATGCAGCGCACAATTGCAACCTCTTCGCCTAGCCATTGAGTCAAACTGCTTTGGCTAATTCCCGCCGCGATAGACACAACGAGCGGCTGCAAACGACCGATAATCGTGGCAATTTCTTCTGCTACCGTTCTTAAAATTTGAGGTTTTACTGCTAGCACGACAACATCGACACCATTGACCAACGCGATATTATTGTCGGCGATATTGACATTTAGATTTTTGGATAAAATTTGCAAAGAATCGGAATTAATATCCGAAATCCAAATATTTTCGGGAGTGTGACCGCTAGCAATCAGGCCTTGAATCAAACTGGTGGCCATATTTCCTGCACCGATAAAACCAATTTTTTTTGTTTTCATGTAGTTGCTGTCTTTTGTAATTAATTAATCAATAGTTATTATAAGTAATCGTTCAGAAGTTACCCATAAAAGTTTTAGGCCTCGATGTGTCTAGCATAACAAAAAAAATGCATCACAAGCGGGACAGAATCTAATTTGGCAACTATACTGATACCATTACGCCTTTTGGATCAAAATTTCATTTTGTTAAATTCGTAAGTTATTTTTTGCACTATTTTTAGTTTAGCGACAGGGTCTTGGCGCAATTCTCGACAATAGCTAAAGGATTTAAAATTTTGTATATACCAGTCCTATTTGATGCTGGGCTTCGAGAGTTCTCTTGAGTTAAGCGTTTTCAAATGACTAAAATAGTTTACCCTTTCGCAGAATGGTACAGTTAAACTGCTATAAAGACATTTTTTCGAAATGTAATGGCAATAAAGCGTGTTAGGTCTTTTGCCCGCTCTTTAAGCCGATGTGCATTAAGTATGGGCTTCGTCGGCTAAATTCAAGTGTTCGACTTTTTAAGATTTTAAGCATTTTCTGGTAATCGCATGAAAAGTATCGTATTAATAGATGACACCCAAATCAATTTAACGCTTTTGTGGCATTTGGTCAAAAGGTTGGAAAATTATGAACCGGTGAGCTTTTTATATCCAGTAGAGGCTTTAGATTGGTGCTTATCGAATGATCCAGAATTGATAATTGTTGATTTCATGATGCCGGATTTGAATGGCATAGAATTTATAAAAAAGATTCGTGAAGTACCTGAAAAAGTTGATATTCCTATTTTGATGGTTACGGCTAACGATAATAGTAATGTTCGTTATGAGGCGTTGGAATCAGGAGCGACTGATTTCTTGAACAAGCCAATTGATAAAACTGAGTTCATGATTCGGGTGCGCAACATGTTAAATTTGCGGAGCACTCAGCGCAAACTTGCCGACAAAGCGACTTGGCTGGCCGAAGAGGTTCAAAAAGCCACTAAGGAAATTCGTAACCGAGAACAAGAAGTTATCTTTCGTTTATCCAAGGCGGCCGAATATCGTGATCCTGAAACCGGTGGACATATTCAACGAATGGCTCATTATTCGAGACATATTGCAGAACATTTGGGTTTTCCGGTTCCGCTGCAAAATATGATTCTCCAAGCTGCCCCGATGCATGATATCGGCAAAGTTGGGATTCCGGATGCCATTTTGTTAAAACCTGGGAAATTAGACGACAACGAATTTCAATTAATGAAGGAACACGCTACATTTGGTTATGAAATTCTCAATGGTAGTAATTCAAAATTGCTCCAACTCGGTGCCTTGATTGCTTTAACGCATCATGAAAAATATGATGGCTCAGGGTATCCCAAAGGTTTAAAAGGCGACGTTACTCCGATTTATGGCCAAATTATTGCTGTGGCAGATGTTTTTGATGCGCTGACCTCGGAACGTCCCTACAAGCGCGCTTGGACGGTTGAAGCTGCCATGGATTTATTGAAAGAAGGCTCCGGAAAGCATTTCAAACCTGAATGCATAAATGCCTTTTTTAAAAATTGGGATGCCGTTTTAGAAATAAAAGAACGTTTTGGTGATGAGGTTATTGATGACTTTACACTTTGAATGCGGTTGCTGTGGTTTTGTGGATTGGTTCAACGACAGCATATTTCGGGATTCTGAGCATTAATTCCAGAGTCATGTACGAACTAAATCTGATACTTCATCTATTCTTATAGATCTCCTGCTCCTATTAAGACTTAAGCTGGCTTCTATTCCTGCTAGAGCGACCGTTTTTTAATGAACTTTTGACGTTTAAACTTAAACATCAAGTTAATATTTTCTTATGTTAGTTACATTTCGTAACAAAATTTCTGAAATGCTATAGAGTTCACATTTTAAATGCAATTTACGAATGCCGACGGCTCGCATATTCCCCGCAAACAACTATAATATTTCATAACTTAAAATTTATTATTTTTCAATATTAACAATAAAGTACCATTATGCTTGTACAGCCTTGAATTAATTATCCGCTGATATACATGCATAGTTTAAATTGGAAATAGATATAATTTTAGTTTTTAAAATCATTACTAAATTAGGCACCACAATGAAAAAATTATCTTTAATCATATTAGGTCTTTTAGGTATCGCAGTACCCGTTGCTTGGTACCTGAATGACTATTCAACGGAAGATATCATCGCATTATTTAATCAAAACGATCAGGCAATTGACTTAATTAATCGTGATATTAATCAAAAGCCAAGTGCTGCTGGTCAAACGCTGGATACATCGTGTGAAGTACCGGTGCCTGCTTCAAATGTTGTTGTGAATGTGCGGGACTTTGGGGCAGCAGGAAATGGCATAAATAATGACACTGCAGCAATCCAGGCGGCAATTGATCGGGTTACCGGAACAGGCGGAACGGTACTCGTTCCTTCTGGTACCTATATGATTGACGCGGTAACAAAGTTACGTCTTGGTAGTAATATGACCTTTGAAATGAAAGGTGCGACTCTGCAAGCAATTCCTAATAATGCTACCAATTACAGCATTATTTTCATGAATAATGTGAGTGATGTTAATGTCATAGGCGGTACGTTGATTGGGGAACGTGCTAATCACCTTGGTACTGAGGGTGAATGGGGCATGGGAATTGCTGTCATGTCTAGCCAAAATGTGGTTATCCACTCCGTCATATCCAAAGACGCTTGGGGCGATGGCTTCTATGTCGGACGCAGTGATAATAATCCAATCTCATCCAATGTCAAAGTTTGCTCTGTTGTTGCTGATAATAACCGGCGTCAAGGGATCTCTATTGTTGCGGTTGACAGTATGCTTGTCAATAATTCGACATTTTCAAATACTAATGGCGCACCTCCAATGGCAGGGATCGATATAGAACCTGATCTGGGCGATAATGTTAACAATGTGATCATTATGAATTCTCAAATGTTCAATAATAAGGGAACCGGGATTACTGCTACCGTACCTCTTGATTATGCACCGAGCGGGAATAAAATGATTACCAATGTTATCATTAAAAACAATATTGTCACAAACAATAGTTCTGAAGATACTTCAGCACAAGGTATTCTTATTTCTAATTCTTCAGGTAATCAGATTATAAATAATATCGTAGATCATAATCGTCAAGATGGTATCGCCATAGTGAATGGAGCAGCTAACAATATTATTACCGGTAATATATCGACTAATAATGGAACTATTAAAAAACCTGCTAATGGAATAGGTATTCTTGTGTATTATACTCACTCAGTTAATAACATTGTGACTGGTAATATTGTCACAGGTAATACCAAAGCCAGCATCATGGACATTGACACTGATGGTCGTAATCTGATTCAAGATAATAATGAAAAATAGTGAAATTGCCCAGCAGTGATCGGGGAGATAGAAAAAAACTATGGTAGGTAGGCATGTATTCTTTTTATCCGGCAATATCTATGTCAACTCTATCCAGTGGGTAAGAGATTTGATCATATCTCCTTAGTCTTTCGGATTTAGACAATTTTTGCTGGCATGACTATGTATTAGGGTGTCTGAATAATTTGAATTAAGTCAGTCGCATAAACGAGGCGTTTATGCGACTGACTTAACAGGTTGATATCGATTCTCGTCTCCGCTCCCCTGATTTATTGCATCATTAGCCCCATTTAAAGTCTGCAACCAAATTATGACGAAACATACATTTGCCCATAGGCATATTGAAAGGCTTGTGGTCCATGGTTCGATAAGTTCATCACGAACGGGTTGTTAAAGTTGCCCTTTCTTAAGTCGGTAGCCTTATAGGTCTTTAAAATCTAAGTTGAAAGTTTAATTTCTAAAATCCTACAGAGCATTATAATAGTCCGTTGAGATAATCAGCCAGTTCGCTTGGTTCACGCTCCATTAATGAAATGCGGTCTAAGATGTTTTTAGTTTATGTGAATCGAAGATTTGGTGACGACATCAAGCTTAATCCTTAAAAGGCTGTAGCATATGAGATGATTATGGTTTTTAACCGGATAAGCATTTTTATTCCCATATCTTTGATCGTTAGTTAATGAGCTGGCAGTTATTTGTAAATGTAAACCATTCCTCTCAGAGGCGAAGCTTTAATATTAAATCAAAGAATCAAAAAAATTTCCTATGAACGATCAAGTATCACGTATTAAGATAGTTTTTATTATCCCAACATTAGGAATGGGCGGGGCTGAGCGAGTCATCGTAAATCTTCTCCGACATCTTAACCGCTCAAAATTTGAACCTGTATTGATAGTCCTCAATTTCAAAGATTCTGTTTATCTCGAAGACTTACCTCCTGACTTGATGCGGTTTGATTTAAAATGTAATAGAGCTAGATATGCACTCCCTAAAATCATTCGCCTACTTTGGAAACTTAAGCCTCAGGTCGTCTTTTCAACTATAGGAAATTTAAATTTATGGATGGCGTTTATTAAGCCGCTACTGCCACCAAAAACAAAATATATTTGTCGTGAAACAACTATTCTTAGTGAAGCATTTAAGTTTAAATCACAGTTAGATCTTAGATTTTGGAAGTGGGCTTACAAGACCTTCTTTTGTCGTTTTGAAAAAATTATTTGCCAGTCGAAATATATGCGTGATGATCTGGTGAGCTCATTTGGGATACCCGCTGAGAAAACAGTCATCATTTATAATCCAATCGATATTGACCGTATTAGACTATTGGCTGCCAAGCCTATTGATACTGGGATGTCAAAGATGATGGCTACTCAAGCTGGCAGTCCAGTGATAAATATTGTTGCTGCAGGTCGCATGGTGTACGCCAAGGGTTTTGATTTACTCATAGAGGCGTTGGCGTTAAGCAATAATCCCGCTATTTTGTTAACTATATTGGGCGATGGGCAATTACGAGGAGAATTGGAGGCGCTTGCTAATAAACTGGGGGTCGCTGGGCAAGTTCGTTTTGCCGGTTATCAAAAAAATCCCTATCCGTTTTTTAGACAAGCTGATGCTTTTGTATTGAGTTCGCGATATGAAGGGTTTCCTAATGTACTATTGGAAGCCATTGCTTGTGGTACTCCGGTAATCGCAACGCCAGCAAAAGGGGGCACATTGGAGTTACTGGATAACTTAGAAGGTTGTTTAATGACGAATAGTATCAGTTCAACAAGTTTAGCTGAGGCGCTCGCATCGTTCTCTTATGGTAAACGTTTACCGCTTAATACGGGAGAACCCTATGCGATTGGCAAAATTATTAAGTTATATGAACAACAATTTAGTAATTAACTATTTGCTAGCCTGATAGGTCCTTATGCCAACGTTTAAGAGCCAAAATCCGGTATTAGATAAATTACGCGATCCGCCTCACATTTTGTTTAAATTATGTTCATTCTTAAGAACGTTAGCGACAGATTGGCGATGAGAGACTTCCGTCCTGCATGAATTAGATAAAAGTAGACTTACGCATCGCTAATTTTGGTGAGACAGTTCAGACATATCCAAGGAATGCGCAAGGCAAACTCGGTTACGGCCTGTATTTTTCGCTTGATAGAGCGCCTTGTCGGCATCGTTGACCAGCGTTTCAAACGTTGCGCCACTCCGCGTCGAATCTGCAATGCCGATGCTTAGTGTGCTGTAAACCGGCTTTTGGTCGATTTCAATCACAACGAGCTTTGAATATTGCAAACGCAAGCGTTCGGCGATTACTTGAGCCATTTCTGCGGGAGTGTCAGGCAGCAGAATGCAAAATTCTTCACCGCCATAGCGCGCAAAATAGTCGCCCTGACGAATTTCAAGTTGCGCAATTCCGGAAAATTTACGCAAAGCCGCATCGCCTACCGCATGTCCGTATATATCATTAAGTTGGGCGGATTCAACTCCGAAGTGCAATCGCCAATAATAGGATATTAAGGAAGGCTAACTGATATAGTGCCAAGCTTTTTTCTATCCGACTAAAGACGAGAATGAACTTGAAAGACTACCATCAGTTAACCCAAGCACTAAGATACCA